>SCTZ01000171.1 GCA_004297765.1 Chloroflexota bacterium
CATCGGGATAGCTGACGTGCCATCCCCTCTCCTTTCGCAAAGGGAGAGGGCGAGGGTGAGGGTCCCCCGGGTCTTCATTGGTCCGGGACGGCGATCCATCGGCGTCAGGGGCTGAACCCTCACCCTGACCCTCTCCCTTTCGCGAAAGGGCGAGGGAATATCGCCGCCCGCTCGCTGTACTTGCGGAACAACGCACTAAAAAGACGGAGGAGGGGAGGGCCCCGTGGCAGCGCTCGTAGCCCAACTACGCAGCACGTGGAACCAGTTGAGCCCATCCCAGCGCGTGATCTTGAGCGCGGGAATGGCGCTGATCGTGATCGTCACCGTCGCCGTGGCCTGGTGGTCCAGTCGCACGGACTACGCGTACGCCTTCACCAACCTGAGCGAGGAGTCCGCGGCCCAAGTCACCGCCAAGCTGCGTGATGACAAGACGCCGTACAAGCTCGCTGACGGTGGACGCTCGATCATGGTTCCCGCGACCGAGGTGTATGACATTCGGCTACGTTTGGCGAGTCAGAACCTCCCCCAGGGCAAGGGGATTGGCTTCGAAGTGTTCGACAAGATGAACTTCTCGATGACCGATAGTCTTCAGAAGATCAACTATCAGCGAGCGCTAGAGGGGGAGCTGGCTCGCACCATCAGTCGTCTGCAGCCCGTTTCCGACGCGCGTGTACATTTGGCGCTTCCCGAGAAAGCGCTGTTCACTCGCGATCAGAAAGATGTGACGGCGGCAGTGGTCCTGACTCTGAAGTCCGGACAGCAACTGGATAGCGGGCAAATCAAAGCCATCACCTACCTGGTTTCCAGCAGCGTGGAGGGACTCAAGCCGCAGAACCTGACCATCGTGGATACCGATGGACGAGCCCTAACCTCCGGCGGCAATAGCGACCGAGCAGGAGATGCCACGGTATCTGCCGCGGCTCGGGACCAACAACGTAGCTATGAGCAGGCGATAGAGAGCAATGTGGAATCCATGTTGGCCAAGGTCGTTGGACCGGGCAAGGTCACGGCGAAGGCCTCGGCCGTCTTCAACTGGGATAGAGTGGAGACGCAGAAGGAGACCTACTCCCCCAAGCCGGATCAGGCAGCGGTGGTTAGCTCCCATGAGATCTTGGAGAGCAATGGGCAGGGAGGCTCCACGCCAAGCGGAGTGCCTGGTCTAAGCTCCAATCTCCCCACGTATCAGCAAGTCTTGACCACGACGAACGGCGTGTATCAGCGCCAGGACATCACGAAGAACTACGAACTAAACAAATCGACCGAGCACATCGTGACGGCGCCAGGCCAGTTGAAGAAGCTGTCGGTGGCGGTCATGCTCTCCCAGTCCAGTCTGCCGGCGGGATTGGATGAGGTGCGAATTCGGGAACTTGTCTCCGCTGCTGTGGGGCTGGACTCCGCGCGTGGTGACACGGTCACGGTCCTGAGCGCGCCTTTCTCCGAGACGCAGGCGACTAGTGGGAGCTCGCCCCAACCGACGATGCTGGAGCAATATGACCCCTATCTGCGCTACCTGCCCGTGGCGGCCATGATTCTCGGCCCGGTGTTGTTACTGCTGGTTCTGCGCTCCGTTCTAAATCGTTCGGCAAAGGCCTTTCCCGCTCCAGTTGAATCGATCATGCTGCCGGCCGGAATCCATGGTGGTCAGAGCGGCCTGGGAAATCTGGGCAACCTGGATCTGGGGGGGCTGGATCAGCGGGCGCTGGACGCTCACTTCGATGGAGAGGCGGACCTCCCCCGGCTTCCGCAAGGAGAGGCCATGATGCGACATGTAGACAACATGGCTCGGAACAACCCGGCGGCCCTGGGCCGCCTGATCAAGACCTGGTTAGAGGACGATGAGCGCCGCTAGAGCTGCCGCAAAGGAATTCGGTACGACAGCTAGTCTAACCGGACTGCGGCGAGCTGCCACTTTGCTCGTGGTGCTCGGCCCCGAGGTGTCCGCCCAGATCCTGCGGAATCTGCCGGACGTCGATGTGGAGCGCCTGGCCCTGGAGATCAGCCAGGTCGGCATGATTGATACCGACCTCCGGGACGACATCGTTCAGACCGCCTACCTGGACAGCGTCGGGCGCGACGAGAAGATCGCTGGTGGTCTCGAGTACTCCCAGGAACTGCTGCGTCGGGCGCTGGGAGATCAGCGCGCCGAGCAGATCATGGGCAAGATCTCCGTCAGCCTGAGCGGGCGACCTCGGCCATTCGACTTCATCCGCGACATAGATCTCGAGCAGTTCGTGCAGATGATACAGGGGGAGCATCCCCAGGCCATCGCGCTGATACTGTCTTATCAGGATCCGGACACGGCCGCCAGTATTCTTTCGCTGCTGGGTCCAGACCTACAGGCCGACGTGGCGATTCGGATTGCCGACATGGAGCGAACCTCCCCCGAGGTGATCGACAAGGTAGAGAAGGCCCTGCGCGGCAAGCTCTCCTTTGCCGTGGGGCAGGATCGCAGCGAAGTGGGAGGCACTGGCTATCTGGTTCGCGTGTTGAACAACGCCGATCGCTCCACAGAGAAGGCCATCCTGGAGGCGTTCGACAGTTACGATCCGGACCTGGCGGGGGAGATCAGGAAGCTGCTCTTCACCTTCGAGGATATCTCCAAGCTCGACGATCGATCTCTGCAGCGCATCTTGCGCGAGGTGGACAATAAGGATCTGGCTCTGGCCCTCAAGGGAGCCGGCGAGGAGTTCAAGCAGAAGATCTTCAAGAATCAATCCACCCGAGCGGCCGACATGTTGAAGGAGGAGATCAACATGCTCGGTCCACTGCGCCTGCGCACGATCGAGGAGGCCCAACAGCGCATCGTCAACGTCGCGCGGCGTCTGGAGGAGTCCGAGGAGATCGTGATTATCCGCGGGAACGAGGATATTCTTGTCTAGTCTCATTCGGAATGCCGAGATTCAAGACGAGCCTGTGGTGATCAGACCGGGGCAAGACGACTGGGGGGGGGCAGAGCAACCTCTTGTCTGCGACGACATGGATGGATGGGACGCGGAGCTACCGGTCCCCATCGATCCCCTGGTCGAGAGAGAAGAGGAGCTGCGAGAACGGGAATCTAGGGTGGATCGGCTGGAGGCACAGTTGCTGGAGCAAAAGAGTCAGTTGGAGAGCAAGATTGCTCAGTTGGATGCTCTCGTCCGCAATGCCCACCTCGAGACCGCCGCCCTTCTGAGGGATGCCGAGCACCAGGCTCTCGATCTGGCTGTGGCGATCGCTCGCCGCCTGCTGCGCGCGGAGCTGAAGCTCCATCCTGAGATGATCGCGCGGGTGGTTGAGGAAGCTCTCGAAACGACTGGGCGCCACGTGGTGGTCCGGATCAGGGTAGCGCCAGAGGAGCTATCCGCTTTGCGGAACGTCTGGGAGACGTCTCCACCGGCCCTCATCAGCCGGGATGTGTCCTTGGTGGCCGATCCGAAGGTGCAGCCGGGGGGATGCATCATCGATACGCAGACCGGGACGGCCGACGGCCGCCTGGAGAGTCAATGGGAGGCGATCGAGGCGGCCTTCCATAATATGGAACGAGAGAGCCGTGCCAACGACGATTGACCTACGACGCTATCACAGAGCAGTTGGCGAGATATCGCTGGTGAGACCGGAAGGCCGAGTCGTGCAGGTGGTAGGGCTGGCCATCGAGGTGGAAGGGCTCGACGTGGAGATCGGCGAGATCTGCCACGTCTTCCCGAGCCATGGAGACAAGTATGTCTCGGCGGAGGTGGTGGGGTTCAAGAACCAGCGGCTACTGATGATGCCGTTCGCCGACATGCACGGGGTGTACCCCGGAGCGCCGGTACGTTCGGGTGGGCGGCGCTTCGCCGTTCCCGTAGGTCAGGAGCTTCTGGGACGCGTCGTCGATGGACTGGCTCGTCCGATCGATGGCAAGGGACCTCTGGGCTGTCGTAGACAGTACCTGCTGACCAATCCATCTCCCGATCCGTTGCGTCGAACACGAATTTCCGAGACTCTCGAGACGGGTGTCAGGGCCATCGACGGATTGATAACCTGTGGCAAGGGCCAGCGCCTGGGGATCTTTGCCGCCAGCGGCGTCGGGAAGAGCACCTTGATGGGGATGATCGCTCGGAACGGACGATCTGACGTTAGCGTGATCGCTCTCATCGGCGAGCGGGGGCGGGAGGTGCAAGAGTTCATTGAGCGGGACCTGGGCGAGGAAGGACTAAAGCGATCGGTGATCGTGGTGTCCACCTCCGATCAGCCCGCCCTGCTGCGTCTGAAGGGCGCCTGGGTTGCCACGGCCATCGCGGAGTACTTCCGCGATCAAGGGCTGGACGTGACATTCATGATGGACTCGGTGACGCGTTTTGCGATGGCGCAGCGCGAGATCGGTCTGACGGTGGGAGAGCCGCCGGCAACGCGCGGATACACCCCCTCGGTCTTTGCTTTGCTGCCTCGATTGATGGAGCGCACCGGCACGTCAGATCGGGGTACAATCACCGGGTTCTACACCGTTCTGATGGAGGGGGACGACATGAACGAGCCGGTGACGGACACGTGTCGGAGCATCCTGGATGGGCATATCTTTCTTTCACGCGAGCTGGCGTCGGCCAACCACTATCCGGCCATCGACGTGCTGAACAGCATTAGCCGGCTGATGTCCACCGTCGCGAATGCATCGCACCAGAGTGATGCCGGTCGCCTGCGCAGCCATCTAGCGGTCTATCGCCAGAGCAAGGATCTGGTCGATACGGGAGCCTACATGCCCGGCTCGGATCCGAGAATCGACGAGGCGTTATCACTCATGCCGGCCATCAACGCTTTTCTTCGGCAATCCGCCGATGAACAATCCTCGCTTGACGGTTCGGTGCATCAACTGCACGAGATCATGAGCACGAAGCATGGCTCGAATGCGTAAGTTTACTTTTCGACTGGATCCTATTCTCGACTTGAAAGAATCGCTGGAGCGAGCGGCTCAAGTCGAGCTTGGCAAGCTGCAGGCCGCTCACCGCGAGGCCGTCGCCGAGTTGGATCGACTGCGTCAGCATCGGGATGATCAGCGTGTCCAACTGAGCAACCAGCAATGCCAGTTGCAACTGAACATGGAACGGATCGAAAGTCATGTCGAGTACCTGACTCTAGTCGAGCGGCACATCCGCGAGCAGCAAGAGGTTATAGTGGATCTAGCCCAGAAGGTTGCCGCGCAGCGAGATCAGCTCATTGCCCGCACGAAAGAGAAGAATGTGCTGCTCAAGCTGAAAGAGCGGCAGAAATCCATCCATGCTGAGGAGGTGCTGCGAGACGAGGAGCAATCGGCCGATGAGGTAGTCACAACGCGGTCGAGCAGAGGCATGGTAATGGGAGGGGAATGACATGACGAGCATTACGGACGCGGTGGCGATTCTCAGGACGCGCGCGCAAATCTCGGCGGCCAATCAGGCACGATTGCTGACCGAGTTCAGGCTTCCAACGTCGTATCGCCCAACGACCCTTGCACGTAGTGCTTCGACGTCTAGCCTTGCGCGCGGGGCCTCAGCAGCATCTTTCGCGCCCGTTCTCAGGCAAGTACTTCTGCAGCAAGGCATGGCGGCGAATCGATCGGAACAGTCTCAGACCGGTCCGGTGCCATCCGCCTTCGGCGATCTGATCGCGGAAGCAACCCGCCGGTACAATCTGCCGTCCGGGCTCCTTCCGAGTGTGATAAAGGCCGAGTCTGGCTTCAACCCGCGCGCCGTTTCGCCCGCGGGGGCCAAGGGACTGATGCAGTTGATGGACGGGACCGCTCGAACACTGGGTGTTCGGGACTCCTTCGATCCGGCCCAAAACATCGACGGCGGAGCGCGGTTTCTGCGTCAACTGCTCGATAGGTACGGCGGTGATGTGCGCAGGGCCCTTGCGGCCTACAACGCCGGCCCGGGCGCCGTTGATCGCTACGGTGGCATTCCGCCCTACCCTGAGACCCAAACCTACGTGAGCAGGATCTTGGGGTACATGACGAGGACCTGATGCTATGTTACTAGTGTTCGACCACACTGGTTTTGTCATTCTGAGGCGCGCACGCCGAAGAATCCGCGCCCTGGGGATACGGATTCTTCGCGCTGCGGCGCTCAGAACATGACAGGTAGCGTCTTATCTGTGGTCGAACACTAGAGGGTGTCTGACAAGGCGGACCTCGCATCCCCGCCCTAGGGCACATTGCATGTGCCCTAGGGCGGGGACGGGGGACATCGGCACTATGGCTTCTCAGACACCCTCTAGTGAGCTGACTACTGAGAACGTGCTGATCAGTCGGATCCGTCCTTCCGCGGAAGGACGGATCGGTCGGATTCGGCGGATACGCGCCAGTTCATCGGTTACACGGAGGTGGTGTTCGACCGCAGTGAATGCAAGGACTTCATTGTAGCGACGGCCGCTCGATTGTCATACCCGCAGCGAAGGATCTTCTCGTTGGAGGGACGAAGAGCGCCTGAGTCGCGAGAAGGGCCTTGCTGAAACGACAAAGGAGTTCATGGTGGCAGGAATAATAGGCCTAAGTAAAGTCGATGGTGTCTTGCACCAGGGGCTGACAGGGCTGACGAGCCGACAGCGCGCGATCGCGCAGAATATCTCGAACGTGGACACGCCGGGCTACAAGGCCGTGGACGTGCGCTTCGAGGACGTGCTGCGGTCCGAGATGCAGGGACAGACCGATGCGGGCGCGCTGCGGATGACTAGTGCGGCCCATATGGATCCAGGTGCGGCTGGGCGTCAGCTCGGGGTCGTAAAGCCCAATACCACCTTGCGTGCGGACGGTAACAGCGTGGATCTGGATGAGGAGATGGTGAAGCTGGCCGATACTCAACTGACGTATGATGCACTGTCCCAGATTCTGTCTACCCGTCATTCGATCATGCAGTCCATCGTGAACGACGGGCGACGGTAATGGCTGAAGGGGCGGCTGAGAGATCGACGCTTTTGCCATGGAGGGTAGCCTGCGAATGAATGTGCCGAAGCTGACCGCGACTGTGCCTACCGCTAGACCTACCGGTCCGGCGGCGCATCAGAGTCGGCGGGTTCCCATTGACCTGGACAGTCTGAATGCGGACGAGTCGTTGCCCTTCGACGATGTGTCGTGGCGATTTGATCGGGAGATGCAGAGCGTGGAGGATGATGGCAAGGAGGCTGACAAAGCTCCTCCCTCGTCTGCGGGCTTGAGTCAGAATGGCATACTTTCGCCTGCTGGCCAGACGGTTGTCTCCGCTGTGGCGCAAGCCACGCTACCGCGCGATGGCGCTGGTGGCAGTACGCCTGAGCAGGGGCAGGTAGAAATGCAGAACGCTGTCACAGTAGTGGCGGGGCTATCGTCTCCAGAGGATCGCTGGTCTCAGGAGGACACGCAGGCTAACGGACTGGCCACGCGCCTGAGAGCGTTGGTGCAATCGACGGCCCCGCGCCTTTTTCGGGTCAACCTTGGTGTCGAGCAGCTCGCTTCCGAAGCCGCGGCGGGCGAATTCGGGACCCAGATTCCGGCCGCTCTGAAGGGAGTTGGACCGCAGGAGACCGGAACGGCGGGCTCGGTGTCCGTGGCTTCAGCTTCGGTGGGCTCGGCTTCGCCCTTGGGACTGTCCTCTTGGGCGGCCTCTGGTGCAGCGCAGTCGCAGGGCTCCTCCAAGGAGGCGATGGAGTCGAGTGCGGCGCCCGGCGCGGGCCCGAGCGGTGCGGCTCCGAAGGGCCAGCCGACAAACCCAATTGTCACAGCGCCGCGATTGGGTGAATCAGTCGCGACCGATGGACCAGAGCCGGAATCGATGTCCTCGTCAACGGTCCAGCGCCTGCAGGTGCAGGACAAACCGACCGATTCCACGTCCGATATCGTTGCCGGTTCAGCGTCTCAAGGAGTGATCACGGAAGTCGAAGCGCGGGCCAGGTCTATTGCTGTGCGTACCGGCGTATCTCCGGCTGCGCTGGATGGTAGTGCAAACAGCAACGTTCTCGCGGCGCAAAGCTTGCCCCCCGGTGGTGCTGGGGAGACCCTCCCCACGTCGGTCCGGTCTTTTGGGGACCTCGTGGCTGGACACACGCCGTCCGCTGATCTGCGTCTCGACTCGCCCGCGCTCGGAGCTGTCGATCTGCGCCTGACGTCTTCCGCAGACGGCATGGCTGTACCCGTCTCCTTTGGTAGTCCGGCAGTGGCCTCTGTGGTCCAAGCGGATCTCACTGCTCTGCATGCGCTTCTGGAACAGGCTGGATTGGGAGACGTTTCGCTCCAGCTCACCGGCAATCCGGTGGAATCGATTGGCGTGTCCCCCATGAGCGATAGGGGAGATGAGCGGCGCGGCGGGGACCAACGCGGCGGGACGGATGGCAGTGTTGGAAACGAGAGCGCGGCGCATCCGACGGCGTCCAAGCCTGACGTCGCAATGGCCGCGCCGACCGGCGCACAGCCGGTGCAGTCCCAGCTCTCGGTTGATGCGCCCGCTGTGTCGGCAGGGCTCGGCGAGCAGTCCCTTTCGATGCGGCAGCAGAGCGAGATACTGGATCAGGTGGTGCGCGCGTCTGCGATGCTGTCCGCGAGCCATCAGGAGTCGGCCAGAATAGATCTCAGTCCGCCTAGCCTGGGGAGGCTCGAGTTGCAGATGGTGGTCGAGGACGGAAAGGCGCTGGTCCACATCGTGGCCGAGAAGCCGGAAACACGGGACGTTCTGGCGACCAACCTCTCACAGTTGCGGAGTGCGCTCATGGACCAGGGACTCGTGGCCGATCAGCTCTCTGTCTCCATGGGCTTCGGCTCCAATGGGTCGCCCTGGCAATCTCCTACCACCAGCCATACCCCCTGGCGGCAAGAACGCCTGGTCCAAACGGATCGTGAGGTGGAACCGGTGGCCGCTGTGGCAGCAGAATCAGAGCAGGAGCGCTCGCGCTGGGGAGTAGGGCTCGTCGATTTATATGCCTAGTTCGCCGTTCCTCAATTACGGCGATATGGCGACGCTATTCCCTCGCCCTTCCGCAGAAGGGATAGGGCGAGGGGTGAGGGTTCAGCCCCTGACTCCGATGGACCGTCGACCGGAACCATAATTCGATGCCAGGAGGTACAACAAATGAACGTCGCCGCGGCGAAAAGCCAATCCATGCAGTCGTCCGGCACAGTGAGTAGCTTCAAAGCCAAGCAGCCAGGACAGTCGGAGTTCATGCAGCTTCTGGCCGCCGAGCTGCGCAACCAGGACCCCATGCAGCCGACCAGTGACAAGGAGTTCATCGCTCAGCTCGCGCAGTTCAACGTCCTGGACCAACTGCAACAGCTCAACGCGACCATGGATGCCATGGCCGGGCTGTCCCTGCTCTCGCAGGGCGCCGCGCTGGTTGGGAAGTGGGTGGAAATCTCACCGAACTCCTCGGCAGGCATCACCGAAGGGCAGGTGACGGAGGTGAGTTTCAAGGGCACTGGCCTGCGGCTCAAAGTCGGCGGCAAGACCGTGACGCTGGGCGACATCGTGGGCATCAAGACCACAAGCACTTCCTCATAATTAGCTAGCACCATCCGGGGCAGGGTGTGCCGCGCATAGGCGCAATCAGGAATCGGCAAGGAGGATTAGGGAGTAATGCTTCGCTCGCTTTTTTCGGCAGTCTCCGGGCTACACGAGCATCAGACCTTCATGGACGTTATTGGCAACAACCTGGCAAACGTGAACACGACGGCGTTCCGTGCCGGGCGCGTGACGTTCAAGGACGTGCTCAGCGAGACCATCAAGTCGGCTTCTCCAGGGCAGGGAGCACGGGGGGCCACCAATCCGCAGCAGATCGGGCTGGGTATGCTGCTGTCCGGTATTGACACGATTCAAACCCAGGGCAGCTTGCAGGCTACGGGCAAATACACCGACATGGCGATTCAGGGTGACGGATTCTTCCTGCTGAGCGATGGCACCGGCACTTACTACTCACGGGACGGCTCGTTCGACATCGGCATTAATGGGACCCTCGTTAACCCCGGGAACGGTATGAAGGTCTATGGCTGGATGGCGGACAACACGGGCGCCATCGACACGACCCAACCGACCGCTCCGCTAGTCATTCCTCTGGGGCAGGACATGGTTGCGACGGCCTCCTCCCGAGCGGCGTTGCGTGGCAACCTGAGCAGTCAGGCGACTGATCCGTACACGATCAAGCTCAACGTCTTCGACGCGCAAGGTGGATCACACGATGTAGACCTGACTTTCACCAAGACCGGGGACAACGCCTGGACCTGGACCGCTGCCACTACCGACGCGACCGTCACGGACATCACGCTGCCGGCAGACCTCGCGCTAGCCTTCGATCCCAGCACGGGCAAGCTCACCTCACCGACGACCAGCCCGCAAATCACCCTGCAGTTCGCCGGCGGAGTGGCCGACGCGGACGTAACGCTGGACTTCTCGGCCGTAACACAGCTCAACTCCGCCAGTGGGCTGACGCCGACCTCGAATGGCAACGCCCCTGGCAACATGACGAGCTTTGCGGTGGACGACACAGGGCAGATTTTCGGTGTCTACTCCAACGGTTTGAGAGAGGCGCTAGGTCAGCTCGCCCTGGCCAACTTTGCCAACCCGGGTGGTCTGCTAAGAAGCGGTGGAAACATGTATCAGGTGTCCTCGTCGTCTGGCGATGCCATGGTCGGGACGCCAGCCACCGGGGGGCGTGGCACGGTCAACACCGGCTTCCTGGAGGCCTCCAACGTGGATCTAGCCCAGCAGTTCACCGACATGATCCGTGCCCAGCGCGGCTTCCAGGCCAACTCACGCGTTATCACCACGTCCGATGACATGCTTCAGGAACTGGTGAATCTCAAGCGGTAGGATGGATTATACTCTTTCACGGTAGTTTCTTCGTGATTGGCCAGACCGAGTCGGTTTCTGAAACCGACTCGGTCACGTGGGCACCATCACGAACTCCCTGATGGGAAAGAGTAATAGCTGGTCGCCGGAGGGGCCGGTCTTAGAGTGGTGATTCGGAACTCGAGCCAGGCAGATTGGCTTGGAATGGGGAACAAGTTCCGACTGGCGATAGAGGGGAAACGTCGTTGGTGGCTCGGGGGACTCCGAGCCACCGGTTTCTACGCGCCGGTCAGCTCGCGGACTACTTCCTGAACCAGTCTCCCTTCGGCCTTGCCTTTCAGCTCGCGCGCGGCCGCGGGCATGACCTTGCGGAAATCCGGGCCCAGCTCCGCCACCAGACTTTGCACTACGACGGCGACCTCGTCCCGCCCCATCTGCCGCGGCAGATACCGACGCAGCACCTCGGCCTCGTCGCGCTCCGCTTGCGCGCGATCCTTGTGTCCAGCTTTGTCGAACGCTTCGGCGGATTCCTCACGCTGCTTGATCTGCTTGTTTATGACTCCGATCACGTCGCTGCCGGTCAGGGGTTGACCGAAGTCCTTCCGCTTTGCATCGGTCCGCGCCACTAGAAGTTCCTGGACGGCTGCGCGCAGTAAACGTAGAGTCCCCACGGCCACCGTGTCGCGAGCACGCACGGCGGCGGTGTAGTCCTCGTCTATTTGCCCTCGTAGGGCAGCGGCCTCCGGCTCGATGGTCACCACTACTTTCTCGTCCGTCATCGGTCTCTCCTTCTCTTCCGATCGCGCGAGCATCCGCGCCGCATACTACCAGACAGGTCTACTAATACTCCGCTCTATGTGACTATATATAGCACAAATCCAGGCCACGTAGGTCTTGCGGGTGAGAGGGAGTCGACCACTCTCCACGTCTTGCTCCGTCGACTACATCAGATATCGCAGCCAGACGTAGGCGGTCGCGACCAGGAGCGATTCCAGCGTTACCACTGCACCATACTTGAGAAAAGTCCGGAATGCGATAGGGTAGCCACCTCGTTCGGATATTGAAGCCACGACCACGTTGGCTGATGCCCCGACCAGCGTCAGATTGCCTCCCAGACAAGCACCCAGGGCCAAGGCCCACCAGAGCGGCCTGCTTGGCATATGATTCCCTAGTTCTTGGACAATGGGTACCATGGTGGCGGTGTACGGAATATTGTCGATCACACCGGATGCTATCGCGCTCAACCAGAGGATCATGAGTGTCGTTACTTGCAGGTTGCCTTGTGCCAGCGCGAGAAGCCACTCGGCCATGAGACCGACGAGCCCCACTTGCACTACACCTTCGACGAGGATGAACAAACCCACGAAGAACAGCAGTGTGGCCCATTCCACGTCTTTCAGTATGCCATGCAGGTCGACTCCCGAGATGGCGAGTAAAACCAAAGCTCCTATCAGGGCGATCGTGGCAGGCTCTAAGCCGACGACTTGATGCAGAAGAAAGCCGAGTATTGTGAATCCGAGAACGATCAGCGCCTTGCGGAGCAGGGGCGGGTTGGTGATAACCTTGCTCTCGTCAAGATCCTGGATCGACAGGCGCTGGTCTGACCTAACCTGCAGGTCCTTGCGGAAGAATAGCCACATAGTGGGGAGCAGGAGCAGGAGTATTATCATCGCCGGTGGAGCTAGATTCACCAGAAAGGCGACAAAATCCAGGTCGGCCGCGCTGCCGATGATGATGTTGGGCGGATCTCCGATGAGGGTCGCGGTCCCGCCTATGTTGGAGGCCAGAATCTGCGCGATCAGGAATGGCATTGGCTTAGTGCCAAGGATGGTCGCGACATATAGGGTGACAGGCGCGATGAGCACGACCGTCGTGACATTATCGAGAAACGCCGAGAGGACCGCTGTGACACCTGCCAATAGCGCCAGAGTATAAAAAGGGTTGCCCCGCGCGATCTTAGCCGAGCGAATGGCCAACCACTGAAAAACGCCGGTCTTTTCGGTGACATTGGCGATAATCATCATCCCAGCCAGGAGGAAGATGACATTCCAATCGACCGCCTCGAACGCCCGATGCTGGGTGAGAATTCCCAAGACCACCAGGACCAGCGCCCCACCCAGGGCCGCTATGGTCCGATGGATGCGCTCGCTGGTGATGATGACGTAAGTAACCAGGAAAACTGCCGTGCCGGTCAGCAATGGGGTCATCGAATGCTCCTCGTCACATATGGTCGATAGATGAACTGGTTCGTCCCGGACCACTGGCTGGACAGCCAGGAGGAACTGCAAGACGGCGCGGACACGCTCGCCGAGCCGGATCGAGACAAAGAAAAAGAGAGACCGTTGTGACAGTCTCCCCCATTTGCGGGATGGCTTGCCGCGGGCCCCGCTCCCCGCCTATTACACTTATGGTCCTAACCGGCGGAAAGTGGTAGAAACGTTTCCGCCACTGAATAGATACCATGGCATCGTTCTCATGTCAATAGCCAACTGGCTTAGCCGGCTCTGGCTTTGCTGCCCAATCTGACCGCTTGGCAAAGGACCAGTCCATCTTGCCCTGGAACCATGGTCTATTTCTTGCTGCGCGGCCGGACGGACACGCGGGGGAGGAGCGGAAGCTCCTCGTGCTGTTGAGGTAAGGGCAGAAGTCGAGCAGCACGCAATTCGCGCTCGAATAAGGGGGGGAGTATTAACGGAATCACAGCTCTGCTTGTCGATGTGTTTGTCATCTACGCTGCTGCGCGCGTCTCGGCCGAACTATTCGAACGGTTGCATCAGCCCGCGGTTATTGGCGAACTGCTGGCCGGGCTTGTGATCGGCCCATACGGGCTGGGACTGCTAGGAACCGTGGATGTGGGGCTACTGCAGGCCTTCCATGAAGACCTCGCCGCCGCCAGGGAAGCCCAGCAGTTGGTTTACCACCTTCTCGCTGAACTCGGAATTGTAGTGCTGCTGTTCTTCGTGGGGCTTGAGATGCGCGTCGGCGACGTTATGCAGGTCGGTGGGCATGCATCCCTGGTTGGAGTGCTGGGCGTTCTGATACCACTGACGATGGGCTATGGGCTGATGAGCGTGCTCGGCTACTCGGGTATCGAGGCGCTGTTCATTGGCACGGCATTGGTCGCGACCAGCGTTGGGGTCACCGCGCGCGTGCTGCGGGATATTGGAGCTATCGCGACCGTGGAGGCGCGGATCATTCTGGGGGCAGCGGTGATCGACGACATCTTGGCCCTGATGCTCTTGTCCGTGGTAACCGGAATCGCAAGCACGGGTTCGGTCCGTCCACTTGAGATCGGTCTCATCGTGGTTCAGGCGGTCGGGTTCACTGTCTTCGTCGCGTTGATCGGGGTTGGCGCGATACGGCGATTTGACTTGCACCTGGCGACTCTGCGGATGGAGAATCCGCCCCTATCAGTCGCCCTCCTGACCATGCTCGGTTTGGCGGCTTTGGCCGGGACTGTCGGACTCGCGGCGATTATTGGGGCCTTCCTGGCCGGAATCGTATTCGCTGAGGCTCGGCAGCAGCCCCAGATCCACGAGCAGACGCTGCCGATTTACCAGTTTCTCGCGCCCTTCTTCTTTCTCATCGCGGGCAGCCAGGTGGATTGGCGCGTGTTTCTGAATGTCGAGCTGCTCGGCCTCGCCCTTGGAGTTACCGTCCTGGCGATCCTGGGAAAGCTCCTCGGTGGTGCGTTACCGGTGTTCCGACTCGGCCTTCGATCAATGGCTGCCATCGGGACGGGCATGATTCCGCGCGGTGAAGTCGGATTGATCGTTGCCAGCCTTGGGTTAAGCCTGGGGGCTATCCCGGAGGCGCTATTCAGCGTCGTAGTGATCATGAGCATTCTGACTACACTGGTAACGCCACCTGTGCTGCGGGCATTGCTCCGTGAGAGATAGGATGTCCTCTGACCTACTCAGCCAGCCCATGGGCCAGCGCGTAGACCGCGGCCTGCGTGCGGTCCTTGACGCCGATCTTGGAGTAAATCCGCGAGAGATGGTTGCGCACGGTGCTGATGGAGCAGCCCAGATCGCCCGTGATCTCGCGGTTGGAGCGTCCGAAGCCGACCAGACCCAGGATCTTCATCTCTCTGTCTGTCAACGAGGCGCACGAGCGATCGGAATCCGGGAGTTGCGCCATCTCTCCGCGTCGCTCCATAATCTCGCGGCCGACGGCTGCGTCCAGGACGAACCACCCCTGTATCACGACATGCAGGGCGGCCATGAGCTCGGCGGCGCTGTATGTCTTCAACAGGTAGCCGGCGGCCCCGGCGGCAATGGCCCGCGTGGCTTCGCGCACTTGTCCATGCACGGAGAGGACGACGACTTTGATGTCGGGAAGCTTGCGCGTGATGGCCTCAGTGGCCAGTATGCCGTCTCCCTGCGGCAAGCCGACGTCCATCAGTATCACGTCTGGCCGAAGAGCTTCGGCCAGAGATTGCGCGGAGGAGGCGTCTTCCGCCTCGCCGACTATAGTGATGCCGGACTGCTCCTCGAACATTCTTTTCAGGCGGGATCGAAACAACACGTGATCGTCCACCAGCATCAACCTGATCGCGCTCAACTCCTGCCTCCCGACACTGGATGGGCGTCCCTGCCATTAGCGTCACCGCTTCCTCGCGCAAAATATCGTACTCCGTCTCAGAACGTGTCTGAAACGGGCTGTTCGGCTCGGTGCCTCCTTCCAGGAAGCTTCTCAGCCACTTTCTCAGATCCCGTGCGTCGGTCCCGTCGTGATGGGTCCGATCACGACAAATCTCGGATGTGGAGTTCTCTATATTCAGTTCTATACCACGCAAGTCCTATCGTCAATAGGATTGGCTCCCAGTCGATAACCAATTGGGACTAGCCTAGTAGTCCGCCTCCTATCCGGACTGTTGGGCTTTCTCACCATCGCTGCCGGCGCATCCAGCACTGTGGTGCAGCGCTGGACAACCGTATCGTTGCGGCTTGGTCATAGATGCTGGGATGGGGATACTTTGACGGACACTGGTGTGTCTGTTACACTCCCTAACGATCGGATCGTCGGACGTCTTGGACTGAGGTCCGGGCCGCTTGCCCGGGTGGATGGTGACGAAAGGAGAATCGGTGGTGGTTGTCGGCTTCGGGGCAAACCCGTCCGCGCGCAAAGTGCTATCTACCGTGCTCAGTCCTGGTCACATGGGCTCCCTGTGGTTGCGAAACAGAGTGATCATGCCGCCCATGGTCACGAACTTCGCGGAGGAGGATGGGCAGGTCGGCGAGTCAATCATTCGTCACTATGCCGAGCGGGCCCGCGGGGGGGTCGGCCTGGTGATCGTCGAGGCCAGCTACGTCGAGCCGCAGGGGCGTGGTTTCCCCTTCAACGTTGGCATCTCCTCCGACGAGCATCTCGTCGGTCTGGAGCGCTTGACGAAGGCTGTGCGGGCCGAGGGGGCGCGGGTCGGTATCCAGATCTTCCACGCGGGCGGGAACACCGACCTCTCCGACGGAGTGCCGGGAGCGCCATCCGCGTTTCACTATCGCCAAGAACAACCGCCGTCTCGGGAGTTGACTATCGGTGAAGTCGAGGGATTGGTGGATAGCTTTGTTGCGGCGGGAAAACGTGCCAAGCGAGCAGGATTCGAGCTTGTTCAGGTCCACATGGCCCATCGCTACCTTATTCATCAGTTTCTCTCTCCGATCAGCAATCGTCGCAGCGACAGATATGGCGTCGACCGGACGCGGTTTGCGGTCGAGGTGGTGCGCGGACTCCGACAGGAGCTCGGGACAGACTATCCAATCGCTTGCCGGATTGGTGGTGCCGACGGACGCCCCGACGGGCTCTCCGGCGAGGATATGCACGGGATCGCGATACGACTTGTCGAAGCGGGCGTCCAATGTATCGATGTCTCGCCACGCGGCTTCTCCGAATGGCTGCCGGCGCAGGAGGGTTGTGCCGCAGGCTGGAGCTATCTGGCGGAAGGGATGAAGCGGATAGTGGACGTGCCTGTGGTCACGGTCGGGGGGATAGTGGATCTGCACACGGCTGACAGCGTGATAGTCAATGGGCAGGCCGATTTCGTCGGTATCGGACGTCAGCTCCTGGCGGACCCGTACCTGGTGCGCAAGAGTGCTGAGGGACGGGCGGATGAGGTCAGGCACTGTGATGGATGCCGGGGCTGTGAGCGATCGATGCGGCACAGGGGCATCCGTTGCCCGAGCAATCCTAAGTTGGGAAGAGGATAGAGTAGCTGCCGGTACTGCAGCTTCTTATGGACGTAGGATCCGCCCGGTCGCCCGGTCCAGTCGTCCGATGATGGCGTGGTCCTCCGATCCCGCCAGGAGTCTATCCATTGTGCGAAGGTCGTACAGCCCGACGATCAGCATCAACTCGTCCGAGTTGTCGGGCGGCAGGGTTAATATCGCCTGATCTGGAACTTGCTCGCCTTTCCGCCACAGATGGGTCGGATACTCGCCTTGTCGCGGCCAACTGTCATATTGAGCCACCACGTTGCCAGACTCGTTGAGAGCCTGGACGAAGACCGTGTAGTCCTTTTCCAGATCGGCCAGGGCGCGCCACTGCAGCTCGAGGCTTAGCTGAGAACCGGCCGAGCTCAGCTCGGAATTCAGCCCGATCAATTCAACCCTGTCGGCGAAGCGCGTGTACATTTCCACAGCAGGGCGCTTAGCTGTTTGAGTCCCCATGACCTGGAACGTGATCGACATCTTGCCATCGCTGGGTCGACCGCTGGAATCGACGGCGGGAAGTGAATCCAGCGTGCGCAGGTCGTAAAGTCCGATGCTCAACTGGGCCGACGCGGGGCCGCTGGCGGCCGGCGTTACGGTGAGCCAATGCGTTTCAGCAATGATATCGCCGGGCTTCAGTTGGGATGTGGCGAAGGCGCCGTTGCCAGGATAGGCGTCATCCTGGGCGATCACGATCTCCCCCTTCTGCCGTAGTTGCACGTAGACGCTGTAGTTCGCGTCCATCGGCCGCAGCACACGCCACCAGGCTTTCACCTGCAGGGTATCCCCGGGCCGCATGTGGCGTGGCTCTGCGTCGAATCCTACCAACTCCATCTGACCGTTGTAGACAACGTGGACTCGCTCTGGCAGTGAGGATTCGTCCAGCGCCTGGTTTGTATCCGGACGTGCATAGGCCGGCTGGAGATAGAGGAACGGGACGAACGCGGCGATGGCTAGCAGAAGCATTGCCAGCGCGGATGCGAAGGCGGCGTGCAGGCGGCGCGGAAGTAGGACTAGCAACCCTGCCATCATGCCAAGGCTAATGACGGAGATGGCAGGGAACATGAGGCGTCCCTGGGTAGCCAGTGTCAATTGGGTCCAGCGAGTCAGCGAAACCAGCAGGAAGGCCACCCAGCCTGTACAGACGATCAGATGGCGAAGCAGGATGGCTCGATCGCCTTCGGCTCGCAGCAAGAAGAGCAGCCAGTTTGTAGTCCGGGTCAGAAAGCTCTGCCGTGATGCGACTCTAGGTGGCGTCATGAACGCGTTTGCAAAAGGCACGGGGCGGCCAACGCGCTGCCGCACGGTGGACCAGATCTGACGGATCAAGAGAACGCCCAGCCCCAGCAGTCCGAGGATCGTCAAGATATCGAAGAACTGGTAGAACCGGCTGTCTGCTCCGACGTCGAAGCCGCCGAAAACACCCCAGTAAGACCGTCGAAAACCCTGTCCCTCGGCCCATAGGACGAAAGGACCCGGGTTGGCGGACCTTCGTCCAGCCTGGTCGAGCATGGCGTTCAGTCCGGTTGGGTCGCCATAGAGTTGGAGGTTGCGTAGCAGCCACCACCCGTCGAGGATCACGAACGCGCTGGCAGCCATCAAAATCCAGGACACGAAAGAGCGCCAGGAGTTCTGCTGTGCTGTGACAGAAGCGAACGCGAACGCCACCAGTGGAAGCAGGCTAAGTCCACTCAGCTTGGTTAGCGCAGCCAGGGCGGTCACGACGCCCAGCCCCAGGGCCCATGGCCAGGAAGGTCGGGAGCGCATGCCACGCAGAATCAGGTACAGAGCGAGGGTACAGAGCAGGATAGTGAGGTTGTCGTTGTTCACGGACGCGCTGATGAAGAGGAACATGGGGTTAAAGGCCGCCAGCGCCGCGGTTAGACCGGCCAGAACCCGGTTCCCGGGGACCACGCTCAGCGCGATGAGGTAGGTCAGGATCACCGTGCCGGCCCCCATCAGAATCGAGAGCGCCCTGATCAGGTGCACCGCTAACGAGACGCCCTGGTAGGGGAAATCCTCCTCCGAGGTATGGATGACCATGTTCCTGTTATTCTTGGCGCCTGGCCGTCCGATCTGGGCGTGGGGATTCTTGAGCATGATGGTGTCCATCGTGCCGGTGTCGATCCAGGAGGTAATCCCGGCCGCGATTAGATAGTACAGCGGTGGCTGGCTGCCTTCTTGTTGCCAAAGGCTGGTCTTGTCCCTGGAGTCCTGGATGGGGAGTCCCCGGCCGTCGGCGATCTGCATCACGACCGGGTAGTGGAAGATCTCGTCGGAGGCCTCGAAGATGGGATCGACCACGCTGTAGGTGAATCCCAGCACGAGATAGACTATTAGGATGAGGAGCAAGCTCCAGTGCTTCCAGGGGGGCGGGACGCTGCTGTGATGCCTCTCCACGTCTCGAAGCATGCTAACGTTTCTCAACGGTGAATTCGGCCACCATGGCCGCGCCGTCCACAACCGAGGTGGCGGTGGATTCGCCCATCAGTCGAAGATTAGCCCGCTGGTCGCTAAGCCCGATCAGGACACGGTAGGTTCCCGGCTGGAGCTTGGGCAGGCTCACATCGTGCTGATCTTCCACCACTTGATCCTTCTCCCAGTAGCTGGTAGGGAATCGTCCTCGCTTCGGTTGCTCATCCGTCTGGGCGACTATTCTACCAACTCCATCGAGGACGTGCACGAAGACCGTATAGTCGGCTTCCATCCGCTGTATCGCTTGCCAGACGAGCGTGAGCGAAAGGCGATCGCCGTCGTCCCCGTGGAGACGTTGAATGCCGAAGCTGCTGAGCTTGATGCTCTGTCCAAAGAGGATCCGCCGGGGATCCTGAGGGGGTGGCTGGATCGGTTGTCGAGGAAGCAGCTTCACCTGTCCCAGACGTACGTTACCCGTCGGCGTCCGACCGTCGCCAAAGGTGAAAGTCTCGGTGTCATCGCTGCCGCGAACGTACATGCCGACCTCGATATCCAGCAACTGGGGTGCCGACAGTTTTGCGGGGATTGCGAGGCGATAGACGTCCCGGAAGGCGTCCCCAGGTCGCCAGGCGGAGGTTGGGAGGTTGCCCAGCCCGGTGTAAGTATCTACCTGCGCCACGTTGCCCCCTGCGCGGTCGACCAGGTGAACGAAGACCATATAGTCCTTATCTGTGGCCCCCAGACTTTGCCAGTATACGCCGACGGCGAGGGTGTCGCCTGGACTAACCGTGGCTGGGAGTGGGTCGTTGCCCAGCAGCGCGATCGTGTCGTCCAGATGGGCATCCAAGCGTACTTGCACGGCGTTCAGTGCAGCAGGACCGAGTAGGGGCGGTGGTGCGTAGCTTGGCACGAGGAAGAGCCAGAGGTACGCGAACGACCAGACCAGGCCGGGAGCCCCCAGCCCCAGCGGCAGATAGCGCGCGAGACGGCTGGGGGTGACTTGCAGCCACCCCCAGGCAATGGCGACGTAGACTGCCGAGATGGCGGGAAAAAGAAATCGACCGCTCTCCGCGTTGATCGACACTTGAACATAGCGGACCACGGCCGCGACGCTCAGAGCGCCCCAGATCAGCATGATCGCCAATTGCATCAGGGAAGCATCAGCGAGCAATCGCCGCGCGAGCGACGGCGCCGAGGTGGTCTCGCGGCGTAGGACCTTCATGATCAGAGCACCTACCGCCCCAAGGAGTCCCAGTCCGAGAACGGCTAGCGCGACGACATAGATCGGTTCGGGAACGCGGAAATGGGTCCAGCCCCAGGGCAGGTAAAACGACCGGACGGTCGTGCCGAGTTGCGCCAGCGCATCCCCCATGGGCAGCGTAGACGAACGTCCGGCCCCGGAGAGGTAGACGTTTCGAAGCCCCGACCAGTCGCCATAAAGCACCTGGTTGCGCACGTACCACCAACCGCAGATGATCATGACCGGCCCAATCAGCCAGAGGGCAGAGCGGAGCCCTCGTGACCAG
Source organism: Chloroflexota bacterium (assembly GCA_004297765.1). Taxonomy (GTDB): domain Bacteria; phylum Chloroflexota; class Dehalococcoidia; order FW602-bin16; family FW602-bin16; genus FW602-bin16. The sequence goes on from SCTZ01000171.1 coordinate 20,884, forward strand.
GTGCGATCACGTATTGCTACCACAAAGAGCGCCAACAGAGCGATGGGCAGTAGTAGGATTCCGGACGCCTTGGCCAGAGCGGCGAGGCCGATCAGGATGCCCGCACAAAGGGTACGACGGCGATCGAGTCCGAGCCGAACCGTACGCAGGAGGGGCAGAAAGGCGGCAGAGGAGAGACAGGCCACGAGGATGTCGTTGCTCACCGCGCCGCTGATGTAGGTAAATTGTACGTTGACGGCTACCCCGATGGCGGCCAGGAGCGCCACGTTCTTGCGTGTTGGGAACACTTCGCGGGCCAGGAGGTATGTTAGGAACACCGTGAGGGTTCCGAGTATGGCCGAGAGAAGACGCGCGATATGGGCGGCCAGCACCGTTCCGCGCCAGGGAAACGCCTCCCACGGACCGTGCAGCAACTTGTTGTGGTTCTTGGCCACTCGGTCGCCGCCGGGCTCGGGCCCGGACGGATTGATGCGCTGCGCACGGTCGACGTCGTGTGTATCCACGTAGAAGGTGATCAACGCCGCAAGCGTGTAATATAGCGGGGCCTGGTGCGTCTCCTTGAGGATTGGGGTGATCTCTCGCACGGGCAATCCCTTCCCGTCGGCCAGTTGCTTGACGAAGAGGAAATGCTGCTCCTCGTCGTACGACTCGAAGAGCGGATTGACAACACCGTATAGGGTCGCCAGCGCGAAGAAACAGAAGGCGACCAGCAGCACGGCCCGATGCGGTCGGATTCGAGCCGCGGCGCGTCGAATGAGGTTCGGTGTGTCGCTGGACTTCCTTCGCAGGAGAGGCGTGCCGGATCGAGACGCAGGCTCAAGAGCGCCCATCTCAGGCGCAACGGTTTCTCGTCCGCCTGACGGGGATGTTGCAGGGGGCTTGACGAAACGCGGGGTAAGCCGCTCTGGTATCACCGGGTCGTTTCTCATCAAGATGACTTGAGGCTGGACCGCTCATGAGGTCGGCTGACTTGGACGCCTGGTGCGTGCGCGCAAAGGTATTATACCGTCGCTCCCTGCCTTGTCAACTCGCGAAGCCCGATGGTATAATCGGTGCGGAGCGCCCGCCATTCTGGCGTGCAAGCGTAAGGCTTAGCGGGAAGGCTATGGATTGATGCGTTCCAGACCCTGCGGCAGCAGAGCGATGACGTTGGAATGCAGTCCGCCCAAACCTTTGTGCTCTGCAATCGATGAATCGACGTTTAGCCGTCCCAAGAACTCTAGTGCGCTCGCCACAATGGTATGAAGGATTGGAAGCCATTGAGCAGCGCCACTCTTAGCTAGACAGATGAGGTGCTGACAGGTGAAATTGATTGTCGATGGAAAGCCGTTCGATGTCCAATCGACCGGTTGTGAGATAAACGTGGACGGGACGCGCATCCCGGTCAAGGTAGAGGGACTCCAGCAGTATCCGGCCACCGTGTTCGTGGGCAATCGTCCGCTAAAGGTGGAGGTGCAAAGCCCGGGATCACCCGCCACGGTGTTAGTGGATGGCAAGGCCTATAGCGTGACAACGGCAGGAAACCTGCGAGTCTCGTCCGCTCGATCGCAGGGACAGTCCAAGGTTCGGGGAATGGGCGCCCAGGCGAGTAATGGGGCGGTCAAGGCCTTGATGCCGGGCAAAGTGATCAAGGTCAACGTCTGCGAGGGGGATGCGGTGGAGAGCGGAACGATCCTGATGGTGCTCGAGGCCATGAAGATGGAGAACGAGATCCACGCGCCACACGCTGGAAGGGTCAAGTCCTTGATGGTAACGCCCGGCAGCAACGTCAACGGTGGTGACGTGCTTGCCGTGCTAGAGTAAGTACAGGCATGGCCTTGGTGACCGATGGCATCTATTTGATTGACGAAGGAGTGGTAGGCGAGAAGCGGGCCTCGTGCGTCTACCTGGTGATGGGCGAGCGTGCCGCTCTGGTGGATGTAGGCCCCACCAAACGAGCGATGGCACTGCCGGAGCGTCTGCGGGAATTGGACATAGACGCCGGCAAGATTGACTACATCCTGCTGACGCATATTCACGTGGATCACGCTGGCGCCGCGGGCTATCTGTGCCAGCTCTATCCGAATGCGCTGGTGGTGGTGCACCAAGCGGGTGCGCGACATCTGATCGACCCGTCCAAGCTAGTTGAGGGCACCAGGGCTGCGTTTGGACCCGAGGCCGAGGTGGCCAACGGTCCTGTCGTGCCAATGCAGGCCGAGCGTATGGTGGTGGTGACCGGCGGCGAGGTCATTGACCTAGGCGCTGGACGGCGGCTGCGTGTCATCGATACCCCTGGGCACGCGTCCCATCATCTTTGCTTCTATGACGAATGGACGCGTGGCATCTTCACGGGAGAGGGCATGGGCGTGTACCATCGCGGCTTGGACATGGGGCTGCCGACCATCGCGCCTCCGCTGTTCGACGTGTTCGCGGCTGTCGCTTCTATCCGCAAGATGGCCAGCTTCGGGCCGGAACGATTCTACTACGCCCATGGGGGTGCTCGCGAGAACGTCGAAGGTGCTCCCGAGCGCCTGGTGGATGCTATCCTAAACTGGGCGGAGACTACTCGTCAGGCGATGCGGGAGGATTCTGACCCCGCAAACGTGGTCGCACGATTGCGCCTGCGAGCGGCCGAGGAATTGCGTACACTGGCCCGTGCCCGTGGCGTTGTCGCCCCGCTGCCCAACGATGTCGGACTGGATTTCTGGGGGCTCATGGAGTTCTTCAACAAGTTCGGTCTAGACGTGGATCTCACGGGACTTAGGGAGGGAGAGCAGGGATGTGTCAGCTCGCCGCGGGTGTCTATCTGATCGATCCAGGGCTTGTCGGAAGGTTATCGGTCTCGGGCGTCTATCTGGTGATGGGCGAACGGGCCGCGCTTGTGGACGTCGGCCCTACCAAACGGGCTGTGGCGATTCCGGAGCGCTTGCGCGACCTGGGCGTGGACGCCGGCAAGCTAGCGTACATAGTGCTCACGCATATTCACGCCGATCATGCCGGCGCCGCTGGCTATCTCAGCCAGCTCTACCCCGAGGCGCGGGTAGTGGTGCACCAGGCGGGCGCCCGTCATCTGATCGATCCGTCCAAACTGATCGAGGGCACCAGGGCCGTGTACGGGGATGAAGGCGAGGAGCATTACGGTCCTATAATGGCTGTGCGGTCAGAGCGCGTGATGGCCATGACAGGTGGCGAAGTCATCGATCTGGGCGGTGGGCGACGACTACGTGTCATCGATACCCCCGGACATTCCGCTCATCACCTGTCTTTCTATGACGAGTGGACGCGTGGCATCTTCATCGGAGACAGCATGGGCGCCTACCAATGCGGCCTGGATCCGGTGGTGCCTGGCTCTACTCCACCCCTCTTCGACGTCTTCGCGGCGGTTTCCTCTCTTCGCAAGATGGCCAGCTTCGCACCGCAGCGATTCTACTACGCGCATGGAGGCCTGCGCGAGAACGTCGATGGTGTTCCCGAGCGCGTGGTGGACGCCATTCTGACCTGGGCGGAACTGGTGCGGCAGGCCATGCGGGATGATCCGAGCCCGGCAGGTGTGATCCCGCTCTTGCACGCGCGGGCGACGGAGCAATTGCGATCGGCAGCTAGCGCTTGTGGTATCGCCGCGCCGACCTCCGACGACATTCCGTTGAGCCTCGCCGGGCTGATGGGGTTCTTCGACAAATTCGGACTCGACGTGGATCTGACGAGTCTTCGGGGAGCGAACGGGAATGGATGAGGTTGCCGACGGCATCTACCTGATTGATCCAGGGCACGATGGAGAGATAGCGGCCTCGGGCGTCTATCTGGTGCTGGGTGAGCGAGCCGCTCTGGTGGACGTCGGCCCGACAATACGGGCTGTGGCGATTCCGGAGCGCCTGCGGGATCTGGGCGTAGATGCGGATAAACTAGCATACATCCTGCTGACGCATGTTCACGTGGATCACTCCGGTGCCGCGGGCTATCTTAGCCAGATCTATCCCAATGCGCGGGTGGTGGTGCACCAGACCGGGGCTCGCCATCTGATTGATCCGTCCAAGCTGATCGAGGGCACCCGCGCGGTCTTCGGAGATAACATTGCCGAATTATGTGGCTCGATCGATGCGGTGCCACCCGAGCGGGTGCTGGCAACCGTGGGTTGCGAGATCATCGACCTGGGAGGCGGCCGATGCCTGCGTGTCACCGACACTCCCGGACACACGCTTAACCACCAGTCTTACTACGACGAGCGAACGCACGGCGTTTTCACCGGAGAGAGCATGGGCTTCGATAGTGGGAGGGGCCTGGTATACCCGGCCATTGCCCCACCGCTCTTCGACGTAATCGCGGCGATTTCCTCCGCACGCAAGACGGCAAGCCTGATGCCGGAACGTTTCTACCTTGCCCATGGCGGTGTGCAAGATAACATCGTCGGCGCTGCCGAGCACCAGATGAACGTGATCCTTTCCTGGGCAGAGGTGGCTCGTCAAGCGATGCGGGAGAATCCGAGCGTCGGGCACGTGACCGCGTGCGTGCAAAAGGGAATGACTGAGACCTACCGCGCCGCGGGCGCCGGCCGCGGGATTGCAGCGGCACCAACTCCCCACAGCGTTTATCTTACTGTTGGTGGCTTGATGGGCTTCTTCAGCAAGTTTGGGCTTGACGTGGACCTCTCGGCCCCTAGGGTGGACACTGACATCGAGCGGACTACCAGCGCGCGAGAATAGGCGGCAGGAAGATGAGGCCGCCGACGATCGCGTCGCCCATCAGAATGACCAGAACAGCGCCGGCCGCTACGTCTTTGGCGATCTTTGCCAGCGGGTGCGGTCGCGGGCTTACCAGATCGATAGTAGCCTCAACGGCCGTGTTCAGCATCTCAGCGCAGACGGTCAGAACCACCGCGAAAACGATGAAGGCATACTCGGTCAGTCCGATGCCGAGCAGATATCCGAGTACTAGCACGAGCGCCCCGATCACGAGGATCATCCATATATGGGGCTCGTGCGCCAGAGCGTAGACCATGCCGGCCCAGGCGTATCGAAAGCTGCTGATCAGGTTAGGGTTCTTCATCGCGGATCCTGCCGTGCGTTGCAGACCTACGCCGTTCCGCACCTCGGGTAGGCGGTTGGCCTTCATTCCCGACTCGGGCCGGACTGGACCGGGCGATGATCGCCTCGGACCGCTCATGTCGACATAATCTCCGCAACGATCTTGTCCTGAGCTTGCCGCATCACGGCTTCCTCTTCAGGCTCCGCATGGTCGTATCCGAGCAGGTGGAGCACGCCGTGTGCGACCAGTAGTGACAGCTCTTGTTTCACCGGGTGGCCGGCCTCCCGGGCTTGCAGCATGGCTCTCGGATAGGATACGAAGATCTCGCCCAGGTGAGTAATGCCGTCCGGAGGCGACACGAATGCAGTTTCGGCCGTCACCGCTTCAGACGGGTGCTCCGCGGCGACCTCGGTCAGGGCAAAGGATAACACGTCTGTCGGCTCATCGAGACCGCGGTAGGTGCGGTTGAGCTCCCGCAACTCGTCGTCGTCAGTGATGATCAGGCTAAGCTCGACTGGTGTGGAGACGCCGACTTCCCGCAGCGTCAGCTCCACAACGCGGCGCAGCATCTTCTCGTCAATCTCGTCTTCGAAGGTAGGGAGGATGTCGATCGCTACGTCTGCATTCATCTTGAACAGCTCACAGCGCTCGATGATAGCACAGGCGAGGAGGGTGGTCAATTACAAAGGGGCATCCGGCATGGGTGCCCCTTGTCGAGTAGCGATGGAATGGTGCGCCGCGGTCGGTCGGGTTGCCGTAACACGTGCTGGGTCTACGACTCTTGCGTTGTGCTCCGCTCCGAAACGCGTGGGGCGGCGGCGAGCTTTTTGGACCGGCGATGGACCAGCAATCTACCACTGAGAAGGAACAGCCCACCGGCAGCTGCCATCGTGGCCAGCCAGGCAGATGAGGCCGGGCTGCCTGTAGGTGGAAGTGCGGTCGGGATAGGGACAGGCGATACGGACGGCGAGACCGACGGCGACGGGGACGGAGATGGCGAAGCGCTGGGCACCGGAGGAATCTCGTTCAGGGTCTCCAGGATCTCTCCCCGAGCCGCGTCGGCCCGGCTTGCTACCTCAACGTCGGGTCCTGTCAGCCCCGCCTGGACGGAGGCGAGGGCCGCATTGACGTGCCCCAGAAGCCCCGAGGCTCGCGAGCGCGTGGCGTCATCTGTCGCCTGGCTTTCTATGCTCTGAAGCGCGGACCGGGCCGTTTGCAGGCTTCCCTGGGCAGCAGAGAGGTTGGCTCGGGCAGCCGAGACATTTGTAGCCCGCAGTGCCGCCTGCACGCTATCGAGAGCACTTTGGGTCGCCTGCAGCACAGTCGCGAACTGGCCGGGAACCTGCGCGGCTGCTGGCCAGGCGGAGAGACCGGTGATCAGCAGGGCCGCGAGTAGAAGCCAGAGTAGTCTTGTCAACGCTTTCTCCCTTCGGCGCGTTGGTCCGATAATGGCTTGCCAAGTGTATGGTGAACCACAGCGGCCGAACTTCCGGAGTGACCAACGCTACCTATCGCTTTAATGCCGGTAGGGCTCCGCTGCGGTACTCTCCAGGTCTGCTGTTGCAAGCTCTGGGCCACTCCCTGAAGCGGTGGGCGAGGGCGGGGACCTGGCAGCATCGTCTCACAGTTATGACCAGGTCTCGACAAAATCCATATCCTTTGCAGGAGGTGCGGGGCCATCAGGTAGCGGCTACGGCTCTTCTGCTGCCGGGAAGAGGTACCGATCTGTGCGGGGGTGGTTGACCACGTTCCGCGGCTGACCGTGCAGGAAGCCGAGAATGTTGTCCACGGTGACCTCGACGATGCGCTGGAGGGCTTCCTCGCTATAGAAAGCCACATGAGGAGTGGATGACGACGTCCTCGCGCCGCAGAAGGACATGATGACGCAGCAGCATAGCGTTTGTAGCTGTGCTGCAAGCTCTGTACCAGGAGAGATATGCGAGAAAGGCGTGCGCAGGAGGACAAAAAAGCCCCGAGCGACCTTTCAGTTTACCTCGTCAGCCTTCAGTGCCCTATGCTCCTCTCGGCTTCCACCGGGTTTCCCCGGCTTCCACCTACTCAGAGTTCGGTATCCTACGGTCCGGCGAGTTCACCTTACTCAACCGCTCGGGACATCTATAAATATAGCACAGGATGGTGGCATACTGCAAGAGGCATGCGGTTGGTGGATAGGATGGTCCGTCACACCAACGTATGCTTAGCCCGATCAATATGATATAATGCCACTCGGCTCTCCAAGGGGCCTATTCGTCCTTGACCCAGGAGATAGTATATGCAGGCGGCACGCTTCAACACGCGCGATCTGGTCATGGTTCCACTTTTCACCGCGATAATGATAGCGCTGGGATTCCTCTACATACCGCTCCCTTTTACCCCAGTGCCGATCACCGGCCAATCGCTGGGGGCGATGCTGGCAGGAAGCATTCTAGGAGCTAAGCGCGGTGCACTCAGCATGGTCGTATTCCTGGCGCTGGTTGCTGTCGGGGCGCCGGTTCTTGCTGGAGGTAGAGGCGGCTTCGGGATCCTGGTCGGGCCCAGCGGAGGCTACATCCTCGGTTTCTTGTTGGGGGCTTTCCTCGTCGGACTGCTTACTCAGGCGCTCCGCAACCGTCGAGGCGGCTTCTGGTGGATCCTGATCTCGAATGGAATCGGGGGTATTGTTGGCATCCATGCTCCCGGCATCGTCTGGCTGTCCGTTGTAACTCATCGAAGCCTATTCGATGCCCTGATGGTTGGCTCGGTGCCTTTCCTGCCGGGTGATATGCTGAAGATCCTGGCAGCGGCCGTGATCGCTCAGGGCGTCTTCGCTGCTTACCCCATGGAGCGTTTGTTTGCCCACGGCAAACCATCCCCTTCGGAGTCGAGCTAGTGGTGCGTTACTCGTGCCCTGATAGGCGACAGGGTATGTGTCAGTCGGATCAGTCCGATCGGACCGATCGGTCGGATGAGACGTGCACCTGCTCCGGAGAAGCCCCATGTCACTCCGCATTCAGCGGGGGCTTATTCGTGGGACATCCCCGAGCCCCCGGTCTGACGACGCGCTAGGAAGGGCGTCACGCGTGAGGGAGTCCTTCATCGCAGCGGCCAAGCGGACCCCTATTGGCCGGATCGGTGGCATCCTGCGCACAGTGCAGCCCGAGCAACTGGTTGTTCCCCTCATTCGCGCACTTCTCAGTGAGACCGGGCTGGATGGATCAGCGGTGGACGACGTCATCCTGGGGAACGTGGTTGGTCCCGGAGGAAATCTGGGGCGGTTGGCTGCCCTGGCAGCCGGACTTTCTATTGAGGTTCCAGGAGTCACCGTCGATCGGCAATGCGGCTCGGGGCTTGAGGCGATCAATCTCGGCGCCGCTAAGATCCGAGCCGGGCTGGCCGATATGGTGATCGCCGGGGGAGCCGAAAGCTGCAGCCTCGAGCCATGGAAGTTGGAGAAGCCATCCTCGGTCTACAAGGAGCCCCCACGGTTCATCTATCCCCATGCTCGCTTCTCTCCCACCGAGCTGGGCGATCCCGACATGGGAATCGCCGCCGAGAACGTAGCCGAAGCCTATGATATCTCGCGGGAAGATCAGGACGCCTTTGCCTTGGCGAGTCACCAAAAGGCGGCCCGAGCCATCACCGAGGGACGGTTCAAGAACGAGATCGAGCCGGTGCCGATCGCTCGCGGAATGGGCCACACCATGGGCGAGATGGATGAATGCGTGCGTCCAGGAATCTCCATGGAGATGTTGCGTCGGTTCCCTCCCATCTTCAAGCCTCATGGCTCTGTGACCGCTGGGAACTCCTGTCCGACCAACGACGGGGCCGCCTTGGTAATAATGGTGTCGCAGGACATCTTCCGCCGTATTTCGTCCGACAAGGCGCTGCGGTTCGTCGACTGTGCCACGGCTGGCGTCGACCCTAATCTCCTGGGGATCGGGCCTGTTCCCGCAGTTCGGAAGCTTCTGGCTCGTCGACAGCTCGCGGTCGACGATATCGATCTCTTCGAATTCAACGAGGCGTTCGCCTCTCAAGTGCTGGCCTCGGTCGGAGTACTGGGATTGCCGATGGATCGACTGAACGTCAACGGTGGCGCCATTGCTCTCGGTCATCCATATGGAGCGTCTGGAGCTGTTCTGGTGACACGTCTGTTCCACGAGCTGCACGCGCGGAACAAGAGGTACGGTGTCGCCACGCTGGGAATCGCGGGAGGCATGGGCATCGCCAGCCTCTTCGAGCGGGTCTAAAGGAGTCTGTACGGGTTCACCAAACCCGCCATCCCTATGGTAGAGGGCAGCCCGCGCAACCGGTCAAATGTCATTCCCGCGGAAGCGGGAATCCAGACAGCCGTGGATTCCCGCTTCCGCGGGAATGATGGAAGAGGACCCTGGGGATCAATGCCCATCTCACACGATTTCTTCTAGTGTTTGACCACAGAAAAGTCGCTACCTGTCATTCTGAGCGCCGCAGCGCGAAGAATCCGTATCCCAGGGGCGCGGATTCTTCGGCGTGCGCGCCTCAGAATGACAAGAGTCCACTGAAAGAAGGTGGTTGGGTCGGAGCCGGTGGGGCAAACACCCCAAGAGACAGCCCATTCCGTGGGCATCATCCCTATTCTGGCGTCTATGGGAAGCCTCAGTGGGGAATGT
>SCTZ01000172.1 GCA_004297765.1 Chloroflexota bacterium
CGCACCCTTCGGCTCTGCTCAGGGCAGGCGCCGAAGAATCCGCGCCCTGGGGATACGGATTCTTCGCGCTGCGGCGCTCAGAATGACAGATAGCGTCTTCTCTGTGGTCGAACACTAGTCGCGATTGCGGAGGATGGTGCTGCCTGGGAGCGTCCGCCTCAGGCGGGCGCGAGCGCTCGCGCGGGCAGAATGCCCGCGCTCCCAGGGTTCGCCTTTATCGTCGCTGTCACCGGCAGGATTGAATGCGTTATGCCTTGTTGTTCTGCTTCAAGTCGTTATAGATCAGCATGAGCTCCTTGCTGAAGAGGGCGCGCTTTAGCTCGACGGCCATGGCACGGGCACGCGTCAGGATGGCCTGGGCCTCCTCGCTGCTGAGCTCGATGCCGAACTCGTTGTGGAACTTGTGGATGACGGTGTGGGAGCCGCTGTGCTTGCCCACCAGCAACTGGCGCTGCAGCCCGACCTCCTCCGGAGCGAAGGCCTCGTAGGTACGTGGGTCCTTGATGACACCGTCCACGTGGATTCCGGACTCGTGGGCGAAGACGTTGGTGCCGATAATGGCCTTCCAGATCGGGATGGCGCGTGCGGAGGCTTCCGCCACGTACTCGGCCGCGGCCCGGAACTGCTGGGTGGCGATGGGCAGCTCAATGCCGTCCACGATCTTCAGGGCCATGACTATTTCTTCGATGGCCGCGTTGCCGCTGCGCTCGCCCAGACCGCCAATAGAGCCAGTGACGTAGTGGGCGCCGCCCTTGAGTCCGGCCAGGGCGTTGCCGGTGGCCATCCCGAAGTCGTTGTGCGTGTGCATCTCGATGTTGGGCCCCAGATGATTGACCAGGTCGCCAATGACCTTGGCGGTATCAAGGGGTGTCAGCACGCCGGTGCTGTCGCAAAAGCGCACGCGGCTGGCGCCGGCCTCGAAAGCCTGCGAGTAGTACTCCAGCAAGAAGCCGGGATCGGTGCGCGAGGCGTCCTCGGCGCTCACGACGGCGTTTAGTCCCAGATGCTTGGCCTGCTTGACGGAGTTTAGCATCTGCTCGAGGACCCATTCTCGGCTGCGCCCGAATTTCTTCTCGATGAGGCGATCCGACGTGGAGGTCGAGATGGTGACCCATTTGAGACCAGCTTGCACAGCCGAGTGGATGTCGCTCATCTTGGCGCGGCAGAAGCCGATGGCCCGCTCGCCCTGGTCCTTGGCAACGGCCTTGACCACGCGGGCCTCTTCGGCGCACAGCCAGGGGCAGCCTACCTCGAACTGGTGGATGCCCATCTCCGTCAGGAGACGTCCGATATGCAGCTTCTCCTGGCGACTGAAGATAACTCCGGCGGCCTGCTCGCCGTCCCGCAGGGTCACGTCGATAACTTTGATATCTTGAGCGGACAGCGGCACCAGTCTACCTAGCGCTTCCATTTGTTGCCTCCCGCTTGAGCTCTTTCGTAGATCTCGATAACTTCCTCGTCGTACAGCGCCCGTTTGAGTGCGATGCTGCGGCTCTGGAGCTGTGGCAGCAGACGCTCTGCTTCCTCGTAGGGCAGGAAGTAACTATGCTGGGCCAGTTTAGAGAGCACGCTGGCCACGCCGCTGTACTTCCCGATGACCAGTCGTCGCTCGAGCCCGACGGTCTCCGGCGAGAATATCTCGTACGAGCTGGTATCGGCCAGCATGGCCTCCGCCCGACCGGCGGCCTCGTACAGGAAGAGGTTGGCCCCGGTCACGGGTTTGCTGGCGGGAATCATGCGCTGCGAGGCGCGTGCCACGTACTCCGATAGCTCCCGGAAGCGGCGTGTCTCAATGCCCACGTCCACGCCTTCGATGTACTTCAGGGCCATGACTAGCTCTTCCAGAGAGCAGTTGCCGGCCCGTTCTCCCAGACCGTTAATCGTGGTGTTCACCCAGCGCGCTCCGGCTCGGATGCCGGCTAGCGAGTTGGCCGTGGCCATGCCGAAGTCGTTATGGGTGTGCATCTCCACGTCCATCTCGGTCTCGCCGATCAGACGGTTGATGCGCTCGTAGGTGCGGAAGGGGTCCATAATCCCGATGGTATCGCAGAAGCGCATCCGATCCGCGCCGGCCTCCCGGGCCGAGCGACCGAAGTGGGCCAGGAACTCCGGCTCGGCCCGCGAGCCGTCCTCCGCGTTGACCGAGACGTACAGACCGTGGGACTTGGCAAACTCCACGGCCTTTTGCACGGACGCCACGACGGCCTCGCGCGTCGACCGCAGCTTGCGCTCGATGTGGATGTCCGAGGCGGAGATGCTGATCGCGACGGCCTTAGCCCCCACCTCCAGAGAAGCTTTAATGTCGGCGATGACCGGACGGTTCCAGGCCAGAACGCTGGCGGAGAGGTTGAGATCCACGATGGACTTGAAGGCTTGCTTCTCGTCCCCGCCCATGGTGGGGATGCCGGCCTCTATCTGGTGGACGCCGATCTCGTCCAGAAGCCGGGCGATCTCGATCTTTTCCGCATTTGAAAAGACCACCCCTGCCGTCTGCTCGCCATCGCGCAGGGTGGTGTCGTCTATCTTGACACTGATGGTCATTGTGCTCTCCTTTCGGATGCCGATGCTGCTACCGCGTCGTTAGCCGTAGTTTGTCATTCTGAGCGCCGCAGCGCGAAGAATCCGCGCCTTTTCGACCCTTGTGCGGCAAAGGGGTACGGATTCTTCGGCGTGCGCGCCTCAGAATG
>SCTZ01000173.1 GCA_004297765.1 Chloroflexota bacterium
GGTCGAAGAGAAGCTGGTTCTGGTGGGTGAGAACCGCTGGGGACGGGGAGAGGAGGTTTTTCGCGCCATCGAGAGGCTGGGACTGTCCTCTGAGGTCGTCGTCGTTGGCTGGGTGCCAACGACGGATCTGCCCACAATATACAGCATGGCCACCGCATTTACCTTTCCCTCCCACTATGAAGCCTTTGGCTTACCGGTGGTCGAGGCCATGGCCTGCGGCGTCCCGCCCATCGCCAGCAACGTGCACGCCCTTCCCGAGATTGTGGGACAAGCGGGGCTGCTGGTAGATCCGCTGAACGTGGACGATATCGCTCAAGCCATGGTACGCATGATCGGTGAGCCGGGATTGCGCGACAGACTCAAGGCTGAAGGTCTGTCTAGAGCGAAGCTGTTCTCCTGGGAACGCAGCGCGCGAGCGACGCTAGCGGTCTATGAGCGGGTCTGCGCCAGCACGAAGCCAGTGCGAGCAGCAGGGCAGATCGGATGAAAGGGGTGGGCAAACCAGCCGATAGCATTGAAGAGTGGCCCTTCTGGCCCATCGCGGGTTGGGCATCCTCGCAGCAATACCGAACAGGACTTATATTGCCAGGGGACCATGCTGGGTGCGCTTCGCGTGTAAGGCAGCCGATCGATGGATTTTCAATCCACCGCCCAAACATGTAAGGATGCAGCTCGTGAAGACGCTCAAGATCGGATTGCTGGTTCCAAGTCGGTTCTCTAGCAAGTACGTTTACGACCTGGTCGACTGGGCTAACAAACAGAGCAATATCGAGATCTCTCACCTTATCCTCTGTACAACTAGCAGGAAGAACGTACGGTTTGGAGTAGATGGGCTCTTCGCCACAAAAGGCTTATACGCGGTTACCTCCAGGCTACTGTTTCGCCTCATAATCTCAGCAGAACAGCTTGTCCTCAATGCATTGGAATCGTATCGATACCAACTGGACCTACTCGATCTTACACCTCTGGTGAAACATGAACTGACAGTTGAGCCGGCAGTCTCTATGCCAGGCTCTATCTGCTTCCTCTCATCTGACCAGTCCAATGCAGTCAGGCAACTCGAGCTTGATCTGCTAATCAGTTGTGGTTCCTGGACATTGCGAGGCGACATCCTCAATGCATCCCGTCTCGGCGTCATAGCGATTCGCTTCGGCGACGATCGAGCCAACTGGGACGCGCCTCCAGGTTTTTGGGAGTGCTACCACAAGTCGTCGCGCACCAGCTTTACCATTCAGCGCCTAACTGAAGAGCTTGATGGCGGAGACATACTGCTTCGTGCCTCCTTTTGCACTCAGTTCTTTTGCGCACTGAACCAAGCCCATTTGTTCAAGAAAGCAAGTATACACCTTCAAGGCTTGTTGGCACAGATTGCATCTACGCATCAACTTCCACCAACAGCACCCTCCTTGCCTTACTCCGGGCCATTGCGGCGAACCCCAGCCTTCCACCAGGGGGTTGCGTATGCATTCAAGATGATTGGCAGGGTCAGCAAGGAGCTGCTGGCTAGACTCGTTGGGCTAAGAGAAAGATGGGGAATATCTCTCTTGCAAGCCGATTGGAAGAAGGCCGTATTCTCGCGGAGTGTAAGAGTTGCCTTTCCAAGAGGACGGTTTTGGGCTGATCCGTTCCTCTACGTCCACAACGGCAAGACATATTGTTTCGTTGAAGACTATGTGTACAGGAGTCGTCGGGGGCACATTACTGCTTTAGAAGTCTGTGGAACCGAAGTGGTAGAGCTTGGCGCGTGTCTGCGAGAGCCTTTCCACCTATCCTTTCCTTTCTTGTTCAGATACAACGAGGGCATATATATGTGCCCTGAAGCTTATGAGTCGAAACAGATTAGGATATATCGTTGCCTGGATTTTCCTTTGAACTGGACGCTATCCGCGGTGGTCATGGAAAATGTATCGGCCTCGGATACCGTGCTTTTTGAGAAAGCTGGCAAGTGGTGGATGCTCACAAGCATAGACAAGTCAGGGACGAATGACTGGTCCTCCGAGCTATATTTGTTTTGTTCCAGCTCCCCCCTTGAGTCTGATTGGAGACCGCACCCTCAGAATCCTATTCGAATCGATTCGGATGGCGGAAGGAACGCTGGCCTGATCCTAGAAGGGGATAGGGTCCTTCGGATTGCTCAGCGCCAGGGATACGGCCAGTACGGACTAGGGCTGCTGGTTTACGAAATCACAGAGATTTCCGAATCGCGGTTTGCTGAGAAGTTGGTTTCACGGATTGACCCGGAATTCAGAAGAGGACTACTTGGCGTTCATCATCTCTCGAGTACCGGAGCAACTACAGTCATCGATCACGCATCGCGCTCGTTTGTTTTCCCAGCTCTGGGACGTTCGATCCGCCAGATGCTGCGAGAGCATACCGAGAAGAAGCTCAGGCGCGAGCATGTGGCCTCGTAAAGCGAGTTGAACTTTTCCGCCCTGCCGGGCGTCACCGCTTCGATGGAGGATCACGGAGACCAGTGAAGATCGCGGTCAGTGCAGAGTTCTCAGGCACGAAGACGGGAGGTGTAGAGACCTACGAGGTCAACACTCTGAAGGCTCTCGCCAGCATAGACCGAACGAACGAATACCATCTGTTCCACACCTGGAAGATGTTGCTCGCGGATCGCATCCACCAGGCGAACTTTAGGTATCATAACCTGGGACCCTATTTCTCCTGGATACGTGTGCCCGCCCTTCTTCCGCTAGCTGTTGCGCGGCTGCGACCTGATCTTGTGCACGTGCAGAACGCCGTTGCGCCCTGGTGTCCGGACCCCGTGGTGGCCACCATTCACGACCTGTCCTTCGAGACCAATCCCGAGACCTATCCCCCCGCCGTACGGGCGCGTCTCCAGAAGCTAGTTCCGGCCACGGCGCGCAAAGCGGCCGCGGTTATCACCGTGTACCACGTGGTTCGCGACCAGATGGTGGAGTTCTACGGTATTCCCCGCGAGAAGATCGAGGTGATCCCGAACGGCTGCGCTCCGTTCTTCAAGCCTATCGGCGATCCCACCGTCCTCGCGGCCGCCAAAGCGCGCTACAATCTGCCGGACAAGTTCCTGCTCTACGTCGGTTCGATTCTACCTATCAAGAATGTGACGGGCATCGTCGAGGCCTTCGCTCGGCTCAAGCGCAACCACTCGATGGACGAGAAGCTGGTTCTCGTGGGTGAGAACCGCTGGGGACGAGGAGATGAAGTCTTCCGCGCCATCTCCCGACTAGGGCTATCGTCCGAGGTCGTGGTTGTTGGCTGGGTGCCTCCCGCAGAACTGCCGGCCATATATAGCCAGGCCACGGCCTTCGTCTTCCCGTCCCATCATGAATCTTTTGGTTTACCGGTGGTCGAGTCCATGGCCTGCGGTGTCCCTCCCATCGTCAGCAACGTGCACGCCCTTCCCGAGATCGTAGGGCAAGCCGGATTGCTGGTTGATCCACGGAAAGTGGACGAGATCGCTCAGGCCATGTCACGCTTGATTGGCGAGCCGGAATTGCGCGACAGACTCAGGGCTGAAGGTCTATCCAGAGCGAAGTTCTTCTCGTGGGAATGCGGCGCACGAGCGACGCTCGGCGTCTACGAAAAAGTCTGCGCCAATCGAGTGCGTCCACGAGCAGCGGAGTTGATCAGGTGATCGAGACAGAGGGGTCTATAAAGGGCGACGCAGAGGTGACCGCTCTCGAGACTGACCGTGGCTCCTCCATGCGTCGAGTGCTCAACGCTGTCCCCCGCGCCGGGCGGCTGCGCTCCCAGCACGGACGCGCCGTCGCGGCAGATGCCCTTCTGATGCTCTTCGCCAGGGCGGCTAGCCAGGGAGCAACCTTCATCATGATGGTGATGGTCGCCCGCGTGCTGGGCGCCAGCGAGTTCGGACTTTTCTCCTTCGCCATGACGGCGGCGCTGCTGATTTCGGAATTCCCGGGCACCGGACTGGACATGACCGCGGTTCATCTCGCCTCGACCCGCTGGGTCAGGGAGCGACCGATCGCGGATCTGATCCTCAGAGTAGCTGGCGAAGCCAAGCTAATGGTAGCCGTGGCGCTGGCCACGCTCGGGCTGGCAACGGCCGATTTTGTGTCCACAACGCTCTTCGGGCGGCCAGAGCTAGCGACACCCTTGCGCGTTGCCTTCCTGGCCGCGCCGGCCATGGCTTTGGCGCAGTATGGGTTGGCCGTGCTACAGACCTACCAGTTGTTTCGACGCTGCTCGCTGGTCACGCTGGGCGCCGGGCTGGCCAAGATCGTGGCCGCGCTCGGGATCTTCGTCTTGGGACTGTTTACGCTCGGTGCGGCCATGGCCTCGCTGCTGGCCGGCGTCTATCTGGGGCTAGTCCTGAGCTGTGTCCTGGTGCCCGGACCGGTTCTCAAGGCGCGTGGCGTGCGTGCGTCGCAAGCCCGCCACATATTCGCCTACGGCAAGTGGCTGGTGGTGGCCACGTTCCTCGGGAGCGTTGCGAACGGGCTGGACATCATCGCTCTGACGTACCTCTCCAGCCCCGACGTGGTGGGACTGTACTCCTCCGGACGTACCTTGGCCATGGCCATTCCTCTGGTCAGCAGCACTGTCCTCGCCATGCTGCTTCCCAAGGCCAGTCGGATCACGGATCGGCGGGCCCTTATCCGGTATATCGCCAGGGCCGAGGCCCTGGTGGCTGCCCTGGCAGCGGGCGTCGGCGGGTTGATTCTCGTCGCGCCCTGGCTCATCGAGTTGTTGTTCACCCAGCAATATGGAGCGGCCACGGGCTTGTTTCAAGTGATGGCCCTCGCTTATACTGTGGATCTGCTGGCCGTGCCACTCTGGACGTTGCTTCTGGCGAAGAATCGCCCGGACGCTCTGGCGATCATGAACGTGGCGCTGCTCGTCATCGTCGTTCCTGCCTTTATGCTTGCTATCCCACACCTCGGGGCGATGGGGGCGGCTTTGGTCTTCCTCGCCTGGAAGGTGCTCGGCGGGCTGGCTAGCGCGGGTTGGGTGTTTCATATCATGCCGGCGGGCGAAACGCGGATGTTGGTTAATGATGAGCGCTGCTGAAACCGCTTCCATTCCCGAGTGGCTACTAGGTAGATCGCGGCAGAAATCAAGGCTGGCTGTGGCTGCTGTTCTAATAGGTCTCGCTATCAGTATTGTGATGCTGGCATCTCCCAACGCCCTCCAGGGGCTCGGCATCATCCTCGGGATGATCGCCGCCGTCGCCGCTCTGCTCTGGCCACAACTGGCGGTGTATGCTCTGGCCGCGGATATTATCGCCACCTGGCCGCAGAGCGCGCCAAAGTATATCGGCGTGCTCCTTGTCCTGGCCATGACCTGGCGCATCCTGACGGGGTACGCGCGACCGCGCAAAGACAAGATCCTTCTGGTCATGATTGCGTTCACTGTCCTGGCGTGGATATCCATGATCTTGTCTCCAACCAAGCAGGACATCACTACCACCGCCGTGACCTACTCCAGCTTCGTGGTGATGTACTGGGCCTTCATCACGCTCCTAAGCTCCGAGAAGCTGATCCGGAACACGATTGTCTTCCTGGTGCTGGCCGGACTGGGAGCAGCTCTCATTGGTCTGGCACAGATGTTCCTCCACTTCACGCTGCCGACATCGCTGTATCAGCAGGTCGAGGCGCTGGGCGAGATGACGCTGGTAGATGCCCAGGGCTTCATGGGCCGATTGCGCGTCGACAGCGTGGCCGCTCAACCCGTTCTCTTCGCTTTCAGTCTGCAGACGGTTGCTCCGTTTGTCATCCTGCCGCTGGTCTCGGCCTGGCGCACTCGGAACCAACTGTTGTTCCTGGCGCTTCTAGTGTGTCTCATGACTATGGCGGCCGCGTGGACACAAACCTACGCACGTACGTCCTATGTAGCTGTCGCCGTGATGCTGATATGGGGGGCTTCCAAGTACGGGCGACGCGCGGTCGTGACCGTTGTCGTGGCAGCAGCGCTGTTGGCCGGGCCGCTGCTTCTTGTCTCTGAGCCGATCCGCGACCGGTTCGTCAGCGTCTTCACGGGCGCAGAGGAGGCCGGCGCCTATATGTCCTCCGTCGAATGGCGGTTAGGCATGTGGCAGGTGGGTTTGCAAATGGTCGCCGATCATCCGCTGACAGGCGTCGGCCCTGGCCAGTTCATGTATAACTTCAAACAGTACCTACCCAACTACCAACTTATGCCGCCAGGGTACGAGGTGATATCGCCCTTGCACAACACTTTTCTGGCAACTACGGTTGATCTCGGCTTGCTGGGGCTTGCGTTGTTTGTCGTCATGTTGTGGCTTACCATGAGAACGCTCTGGCGAGCTCAGCGCGAGTTGCGTGCGAATGACAGACACACGATGGCTGATATGGCCATGGCGGTGGAGGTGGCCATGGTAGGACTGCTGGTGTCAATGTTATTTGCGGACCTGGAACGGTTTCGGTATGTCTGGTTTCTTATCGCGCTTGCGGGGGCAATCGGCGGGGTAGCGACGACAGGTGCACGGAACCGTACCACTGCACAGGAAGGCACCTAATAATGAGAAAGATAGTCATTGCCAGTTTGAGATCAGCCCACAAGCCATGGGGCGGCATAGAGATGCTGGTCCTGAATCAGGCCCTGGGCTTCAAAGAGATTCCGGATGTTCGTCATATCATCGTCAACCTCTGGGATGGCGATCCGCCGGACATACCGCTCCATGAGCATGCCAGAGCCGCTGGGCTGGAGAGCGTGGTCCTTCGGGCCAACGGAAACTACAACCTGGATATCGTGGGACAGACCAGGGCATTTCTTCGCGAGAACAAAGTCGATCTGGTGCATTGTTTCGGATTCAAGGCCGAGATCGTGGGACTGCTGGCCAACCGTGGGCTAGGACTACCCATCGTGGGAGCCTGGGTGGGTCTGATGATAACAGGGCCGCTCATGCAGTGGCTGCATGAGCGGTTGAGCCTGGTCACACTGCGGATGGTCGATCGCATCGTCTCCAACTCGGAGTTTGCCACCCGTGAGCTGCGGCGCTACCTCGTTCCCACCAGGAACGTGGTGATCATTCCCAGCCTGGTAGACACGGAGAAGTTCGCTCCGCTGGCCGAGCCCGAGCGGACCGGCATGCGCCGCGAGCTGGGGGTGGACGAGGCTGTCTTTCTGCTCGCCATCGTCGCCCGTCTTGTACCGGAGAAGGGGCATCGGGTCCTCTTCCAGGCTCTGGCGGACGTCGTCAAAGAGTTCCCGCGCACCAGGCTGCTGGTGGTCGGAACGGGCCCGCGCGAGGAAGATATCAAGTCGGCCGTCGGGGAGCTCGGGCTAACAGAGTTCGTTACATTCATGGGACATCGCACGGATGTACCCAGGATCATTGGGGCCAGCGACGCTCTCGTCTCCTCTTCCTACCGGGAGGGAATCTCCATCAGCCTGCTGGAGGCTATGTCGATCGGCAAGCCGATCGTGGCCACTGCCATCGGTGGCTCAGTCGAGGCCCTGGAGGATGGCCGCACCGGCCTTCTGGTGCCGCCGGGCGATTCCACGGCTATCGCCGC
Organism: Chloroflexota bacterium; assembly: GCA_004297765.1. Lineage (GTDB taxonomy): Bacteria > Chloroflexota > Dehalococcoidia > FW602-bin16 > FW602-bin16 > FW602-bin16. The sequence continues at coordinate 7,485 of SCTZ01000173.1, forward strand.
TGCCCTCCGCCGTCTGGCCAGCGATCCCGACTCGGCCCGTGCAATGGGACGGGAGGCACGACGGGTTGCTCAGGAGCGCTACTCGATCCCCGCTGTCACCAGGCAGGTGCACGCGTTGTACGAGGATATCCTGCGCGGCAGGGGTACGCTGATGCCAGCGACCGACGACCGCGGCACATCGTCCAGCCATCAACTCTCGGGGGGTGTCGGCTCATGAGCCAGAAGAGAGCTGAGACGCCGAGCGGCACCGATGTGACCGTCCCGCCCCCGGGCAGCCCATTTCCCGCCCGTCCGCGCGGACGGGTCTCGTTTCGGCGGCGCAACTGGATGCGGGTGCTCCTGCTTGCCCTGGTGGGCTCTTTCAATGCGGAAGTCGTCACCTATAGCAGCCCGCTGACGAACTATCTCGATCTCGGGTTTATTCTCTTCGGCATCGTCTTCTATGCGGTCAACCTGGCTGTCATCGAGGATCTACGGGTTCGCTTCCGCCTGCGCTTATGGCACGTACTGCTGCTCGGGCTGCTCCTCGGTGTGTTCGAGGAGGGTTGGTACATGAAGACCCTCACTCTCAATGAGCCCGCCTTCGCAATCGCACGGGTTCTTGATTTTAACCCTGTGTGGACGATGATCACAGTGCCACTGCACGCAGTGGTGACGGTTGGGCTCACCTTCGTCTTCGTGGATCTTGTCTACCCACGCCGGAATGCATCCCCGCTACTGGGCCGCTGGCACTACGTCGCCATCATCCTCTACCTGGCCGGAGCATTGGCGCTAATCACGGCCACCTACAGGGCATTCCCATCGTTGCTTGGCATCGTCGCCGTTGCCGTGCTGACGGTGCTCTGTCTTGCCGCCGTCGTGCCGCCGATCCGGCGTCAGAAGCGAGCGTCCGCCTTTGAGGAACATTCCGCCGCTCTCAACACAAGCGGACTCGTGCGCCGCCGTGAGTGGCTGTGGCTCCTGGCGATCTGCGCTGCCGTAGCTGCCCCGCTGCTGGAGCCCGTGTTCGCCCTGGTCCCCCTGCTGGTCTGGACGGCCTGGCGGGAGCGCAGACTATCCAAGCGCGATAAGTCCCTGGTGGTAATTCTGGCGGTCGTGTTTCTGCACCTACTCAACATCATCGCGGGCGCTCGCCATCATCCCGACTACGTAGTGATCAACTACCTGGCAGCTTTGCCCGCCGGTGCTATCATGGTGATAGCCAGCTTGCGGTCATCGCGGTGGCAAGAGCGGGACGGCTAGGCCGTGTAACGTCGAGCTGATTCCCATCTGCCGAATCCGACCGATCCGTCCGATCGGACCGATCCGACCGATCAGCACGTTTTTGCCTGTCACATCACGAGTGACAGAGCACCGGTTCTCTTTCTACAGAAACTTGCTAGAGCCCTCCCGCAGCCGCGCTCGCAACTCCGGGAAGTAGTCCAGCCCCATGGCTGCTCTGACCAGCTCCAACGTGGCCTGGGCCTCCTGGCGCACGCGCAGGGTGCCATGGAAGAGCACATCCTCGACTAGCTCCGGCTGCTGGTCGAGCTCTCTGCGCCGCTCTCGAATGGGCTCCAGGAAGGCGTTCAGGGCGCGGGCCAGCTTGCGCTTGACCTCCACGTCGCCCACTTGGCCCAGGCGATAGCGGCGCTTGAGGTCTTCCACCTCGTCCTTGTCCGGATTGAAGATGTCGTGGTAGATGAAGACCGGGTTGCCCTCCACGTGGCCCGGATCGGTGGCTCGCAGTCGCGTGGGGTCGGTATACATGCCCATCACCTTGCGCTCGACCGTGGTGGCGTCGTCGGAGAGGTAGATAGCGTTGTCCAGGCTCTTGCTCATCTTGGCCTGACCGTCGGTGCCGACCAGAGTTGGCACTTCGCCGATCAGGGCCTCTGGCTCCGGGAACACCTCACCGTAGAGCGTGTTGAAGCGGCGGACAAACTCCCGCGCCACCTCCACGTGGCTGGACTGATCCTTGCCGACCGGCACCAGGTTCGCCCGCACCATCAGAATGTCCGCGGCCTGGAGGACCGGATAAGACAGCAGTCCCAGCGAAGGAGTGTGGATCTCCAGGTCCCGCATCACATCTTTGAGCGTGGGCACCCGCTGGAGGCGTGGCACGCTGACGAGCATGCCGAAGAGCAGGTAGAAGACCGTCACCTCGGGCACCATAGATTGCAGGTAGATGTGGCTGGTAGCCGGATCGATGCCGACGCTGAGCTCGTCCAACACCAGGTTGCGGATGTTGGCAGGCACTTCCCGGATCACGTCCTTCTCCGGGCGGGTGGTGAGGGTGTGCAGGTCGGCCACGATGAAGAAGCATTCGTACTGATCCTGCAGCCGCACCCTGTTCTCCAGGGTGCCCACGTAGTGCCCTAGATGCAGCTTTCCCGTAGGACGATCGCCGGTAAGTATGCGATTACGGAGAGGTGTCGCCATTTGTATTACCTTCTCCCTGAATCATACCACGCTACCACGGCGGCCCGCAGTGAAGACGATTCTAACCGACTAAGTACGTCGTTCCTCAAGTACGGCGAACTGGCGACGCTGTTCCCTCTCCCTTTGCGAAGGGAGAGGGTCAGGGTGAGGGTTCAGCCCCTGACGCCGATGGATCGCCGTCCCGGACCAATGAAGACCCGGGGGACCCTCACCCTCGCCCTCTCCCTTCGCAAAGGGAGAGGGGATGGCACGCCAGCTATCCCGATGGCATCAAGACCGAAGCCTGCCCACTTGATCTTTCCGCTGAAGAACGTCCCTCAAAGGACACCTCACTTGAGGAACGACGCACCAATAAGTCCTAACAATACCGGTACCTGGAGCAAGGGGATGGTACATCAGCCTTCACAGTGCCTCCGATGGCGCGAGCGTCCCACTTCTGAGGGTATTGTTAGAGACTCTAAGACGCTTCTGAAGAGGACTGTGGCCATCGCCCAATCCGGTTTGTGCGCGGGGCACAAAAACATAGCGTCCGTTTTTGTCAATTCTGCTGTAGGCCCCTCGCGGCGGGGCTGGTAAGGTTATTACTGGATGGCATGACCCTCTCTTACGCATGCGGGAATTGACGAGGAAAGGATGGTCTACAGTAGATATGACGCTATCGACGTCAAGTGAGGTCGAAAGCCTGGTAAGGGCGGGAACCCGCCCGGATGCCAAGTCGGTTATCGAGTTCGCCCGGGAGAAGGGACTGAAGATCGTGGACGTGAAGTTCGTCGATCTCCCCGGCCAGTGGCAGCACTTCTCCCTACCGGTCTCCGCGCTGAACGCGGGCTTCTTCAACGATGGGCTGGGCTTCGACGGCTCCAGCATTCGCGGCTTTCAGCAGATTCACGAGAGCGATATGCTCTTGATTCCGGACCCGACCACGGCTATCGTGGACCCGGTCTGCAAAGTGCCTACCCTCAGTATTATCTGTGACGTGGTGGATCCCATCACGCACGCGCGCTACTCGCGTGACCCACGCCACATTGCGCGCAAGGCCGAAGCCTATCTGACCAGCACCGGCATCGCCGAGAAGAGCTACTGGGGACCGGAGCTGGAATTCTACATCTTCAACGACGTGCGGTTCGACCAGACATCCCACAGCGGCTACTACTTCCTGGATTCGGAAGAGGGCATCTGGAACTCCGGCAAGGACGAGGGGCCGAACCTGGGCTACAAGCCGCGCCACAAGGAAGGCTACTTCCCGGTTCCCCCTATCGACAAGATGCAGGATTTGCGCTCCGAGATCATGCTGCGGCTGATCGAGGCGGGCGTGGACGTCGAGGTGCATCACCACGAGGTCGCCACGGCAGGACAGACCGAGATCGACATGCGCTTCGATACGCTCCTCAAAATGGCCGACCAGGTGATGCTTTACAAGTACGTTATCAAGAACGTCTGCTACGAGCGGGGCTATACGGTCACTTTTATGCCGAAGCCGCTCTTCCAGGATAACGGTTCGGGCATGCACGTGCATCAGAGCCTGTGGACCAAGGATGCCAACCTCTTCTACGATGTGAACGGCTACTCCATGCTAAGCGACGCCGCCCGCTGGTATATCGGCGGTCTGCTGAAGCACGCGCCCGCGCTGCTGGCCTTCGCCGCGCCGACGACCAACTCCTATCGCCGCCTGGTGCCCGGCTACGAGGCGCCCATCAACCTGGTCTACTCGGCCCGCAACCGCAGCGCCTGCGTGCGTATTCCGGTCTACTCGTCCAGTCCGAAGGCCAAGCGCATCGAGTTCCGACCACCCGATCCGTCGTCCAACCCGTATCTGACCTTCGCCGCGCTGCTGATGGCCGGTCTGGACGGCATTCAGAACAAGATCGAGCCCCCGGCGCCCATCGACAAGGACCTTTACGAGCTGGAGCCAGAGGAAGCCGCGAAGATCAAGTCCACTCCGGGCTCGCTGGGAGAGGTGCTGGACGCGCTAGAGAAGGATCACGACTTCCTGCTCAAGGGCGACGTCTTCACACCGGATCTGATCCAGACCTGGATCGAGTACAAGCGCAAAAGAGAGCTGGAGCCCGTGGCTCTGCGCCCGCATCCGTACGAATTCTTCCTCTACTACGACATCTAGGACGGATCGGGGGACCTACGCGGAGATGAATGAGATCCAGAGCTCGCTAGACCAGGATCTCTCTGTGAACGGCCGCGCCTACCCGGCGCAGTCGGACCTTCCGCCGATCGAAGCGAGGACGGGCGCGGAAACGCGCCTCGTCCTCTGCAAGGAGTGCGGCGCAGAGATCACCACCGCGCGTAACTGCAAATCCAAGCGAGCCGGGCTGTGCCGCGCGTGCTTCCGACGGTCCTACGATCGGGAGTATCGCCACACCCACCGGGAGCGCTATCGACTGTACGCCCAACGCTATTACCAGACCCACGGTCAACAGCTCCGGCACCAGAACACCGAGCGCAAGCGGGGCTGGCGGGATACGCATCGGGCCGAGTACCGGGCCTACCAGCGCGAGTACAAGCGCCGCATGCGAGGAACCTTCGTGGACGGTGACCAGCAGGGTCTGCCGGAGCGCTGCACCGACTGCGGCGCTGACATCTCCCAGAAGTGGGCCACCAAGGCCCGCCGAGCTGGATTCTGCTCGGCGTGCTATGAGCGTCAGACGCGCAGCCGACAGTACCAGCGAGCCAAATCGCGCCGGGAAAGCCTGGCGGCGGCAACGCGGGACGTCGAGGTGCTGGTCTCGCCACAGCAAGTGCCCACCAACGGGCACGGTGGTTAGCATGAGAGTCTACTGGATCCTGACTGGCCCGCGTAACCTGTGATATAATACCGCGCGGTCGACCTCTCCCAGCGGCCGCGCGGGTCGCGATGGTCATTAACAAATGGACGAGGTACATCCGCGTAGGGGCGCAATTCATTGCGCCCTGGGGGGCGGGGACAGCGCCCGCTCATGTACCATGCTATTTGTTGAAGACACCCATGTCGCCCAGAAAAGGGGCAAGCACCAAAGCCTCCGCTCTGAAGCGGCATGTCTCTTCTGCCCCCACAAGGCGCGGAGGGTCGAACACCCAGCAAAATCATGTGGAGCTTCCGGTCCAGCAGCGTTCGCGCGCACCGGATAGTCCACCAAGGAAGGAAGCGTAAGTGGTGCTGCGATCCACGCCATCGGAACAGGTTGAAGAGGTCCTACGACGAGCCGAGAAAGAGAAGGTTCGCTTCATCAATCTCCAATTCACTGATATCGTCGGAATGGTGAAGAGCGTCACCATTCCCATCGAGCAGTTACCCGACTCCATCGAGCACGGCAAGTGGTTCGACGGATCCTCCATCGAGGGCTTCGCGCGCATCGCTGAGTCAGATATGTACCTGGTCCCCGATCTGTCCACCTTCGCCGTGATCCCCTGGGAGCGCGGGGAGAACACCACGGCCCGCGTGATTTGCTCGGTGCACAACCCGAATGGAGAGCCCTTCCCCGGCGATCCGCGGGCCGTGCTGGCCGCCGTGCTGAAGGAAGCCGAGGAGTTAGGCTATATCTACAACACCGGACCGGAGCTAGAGTTCTTCCTGTTCAAGCCGGACGAGGACGGGCACATCGCGCCGCTGCCTCACGACCGGGCGGGCTACTTCGACTCCACCACCGACTTGGCCATCCAGGTGCGCAAGGAGATGGTGAACGCGCTCCAGGCCCTGGGCATCAACGTAGAGACCAGCCATCATGAGGTAGCCTCCGGCCAGCACGAGATCGACTTTCAATACGACGAGGCCCTCCGTACGGCCGATAACGCGGTCACCTTCCGCTACGCTCTGAAGGCCGTGGCCCAGGAGCACGGGCTGCACGTGACCTTCATGCCCAAGCCCATCTTTGGCATCGCGGGCAGCGGCATGCACGTGCACCAGAGTCTGGCCGATAAAGAGACCGGCCGGAACGCCTTCGTGGACGAGAACGACGAGTACGGCCTCTCTGAGATCGCGAAGCAGTTCATCGCCGGTCAACTGGAGCACGCCAAGGGCATGTGCGCGGTCCTCGCTCCACTGGTGAACTCCTACAAGCGGCTGGTCCCCGGCTATGAGGCGCCGGTCTACATCAGTTGGGCCCGCGTGAATCGCTCGGCGCTGATTCGCGTGCCTCGCATCAACCCGCGCCAGCGCCAGGCCACACGGCTTGAGCTGCGCTGCCCGGATCCCAGTTGCACGCCCTATCTGGCCTTCGCCGTGATGCTCAAGTGCGGTCTGGACGGCATCAAGCGCAAGCTGACCGTTCCGGAGCCGGTGGAGGAGAACCTCTACCACTTCGACGAGAACGAGCTGGCCCGCCGCAACATCAACGTTCTGCCCACGACCCTCTCCGAAGCTCTGGACGAGCTGGAGCGGGACGAGGTTGTCCAGTCGGCCCTGGGCAGCCACGCCTTCGAGCGTTTCATGGAAGCGAAGCGGCAAGAGTGGAACGACTATCGAATGTACGTCTCCCAGTGGGAGCTGGATCGGTACTTGGAGATCTTTTAAGCAGTAGACTAATCGGTGCATCCGGCAAGTCCATGTGCCCTACGTAGGGGCGCAATTCATTGCGCCCGGCTGGGTGGGGCTTATGCGTTCTCCGGCGCGTCACGCCATGCTGCGACCGCCCGGTGAAGCCGTCGGGCTAATCCAACGAAGCCCCCTCGAAGGGGGCTGGGTGCCGTGCTCAGCCGGCTTCTAGCCGGCTTCGTTGACTCAGCCCGGTGGCTTCAGCCCCGGGTGGGCTGGCCGTGATACGAGGCGCGCGGAGAACGCATAAGCCCTACCCGGCTGGGTGGGGCTGGGCGTCCTTCCGCCGAAGGACGCCGCCACGGAAGCGCAAATGACTTTGCCGGATGCACCACCAATCGGGGAGGTCCCATGAGCAAGCTGTTAGCCGACGAGATCACCAGATGGATTGCTCGGCGGGTGGACGAAGCCCATAGCGACGGGGTGATGGTGGGGCTGAGTGGCGGGATCGACTCCGCTGTCGTGGCCGTGCTTGCACAGCGGGCGCTGGGCGAGAACGTTCTGACCCTGATCATGCCGTGTCATAGCGATCCCGCCGACGAGCAAGCAGCACGCCTGGTGGTAGATAAGTTCGGTCTGAAGATGCTGCGCGTTGAGCTGACCCCGGCCTACGACGCCCTCCTTTCCATCCTGCCCGAGGGCAACGCGCTGGCGAAGGCCAACCTGAAGCCGCGGCTACGCATGGCCACCCTCTACTACCATGCCAATACCCACAACTATCTGGTGGCGGGCACCGGCAACAAGAGCGAGCTGATGGTGGGCTACTTCACCAAGTGGGGCGACGGCGGTGTCGACATCCTGCCCATCGGTAGCTTACTCAAGACCCAGGTGCGCGAAGTGGCCCGAGCCATTGATATTCCCCAGGAGATCATCGATCGTCCCCCCAGCGCGGGGCTCTGGCAGGGGCAGACCGATGAGAGCGAGATGGGCATCAGTTACGCCGATCTGGACCAGGCCATCCTGGCCATGGAGTCCGCCCAGGACGAGCTGTCCAACGCCCAGGCCCTATCCCGCCTCCGTCAGATGCACGCCCGCTCCCAACACAAGCGTGCGCCAGTGCAAATCTTCGAGCGGACCGACCCGCAAGCAAAGTAGCTGCTGGCCTGCTCATAGCTGTGAGAGTCGGTGGTACCTGGGAGCGTCCGCCTGAGGCGAGCGCTCGCGCTCGCCTCAGGCGGACGCTCTCAGAACTCGCCTTCGCGCCCTGCACCGACCGTGATTCATGACCAGGTCTCGATTAGTTGCTGGCCCCGCCACTGTCATGTCCTCTAACAGGATTGCATGGTACATGAGCAGGCGCTGTTCCCGCGAGCAGGAGGGGCCAACCGTGCTCACACCAGGACGCGGCGGATCTTGAGGGCGAGTTGGAACTGGAATCGATTCTCCAGATCGCTGAGGTCGAGGCCGGTGAGTTCTTCGATGCGACGCAGGCGGTAGGCCAGGGTGTTGCGATGCAGAAACAGCTCTTCGGCTGTCTTCTGCAGGCTGCCCTGGCAGGTGAAAAAGGACTCCAGCGTCTTGAGCAGCTCGGAGTCGTGCTTCTGGTCGTAGTCCAGCAGGGGACCCAGGACCTCGGTGTAGAACTCGGAGAGCTCTTTGCGACCCTTGAGCGGGAAGAGCAGGCGATAGACGCCTAGCTCGGAGAAGTCCGCGCTGCAATCACCGCCGAAGAGCCCCTGGGCGATGGCCAGGGCCTGCAGCGCCTCGCCCCGGCTGGAGGGAATATCCACCAGGGTGCCGCTTAGACGCCCGACGCCGGCTGAGACCCTGGCGCCGTTCAAGCGCGCGGACGCGCCGCGTCGGCACTGCTCGATGGCCGTTCGCACCTGGGCTGCGGTCTGATTCTCGGTCAGGCTGTATAAGGCCGTGATGGAGTCGCTCTTGTCCTGCAGCAGAGCACCCGGCGACCAGCGCAGGATCTCCCCGCGTACGATGCGCAGCATCTTGTCCATGTCATCGTCCGGTCGAACGGCGACATCGACGGCCTCGTCCAGACGGAAGATCGCCACGATGTAGGCCGAGCCCAGGTTCCAGCCTAGATAGCGTGCGCGGGCCGCCACCTCCTCCGGCTCGATGACCGAGCCCGACAGCAACTGGTCCAGAAAGCTGCCGCGCAGGCGGTTCTCGGCCTCCAGGACTGCTCTCTCCTTGGCCAGCTCTAGCGCGCAGGCCGAGGCCCCGTGCGCTACGCCTAGCCGATCCAGGCTGCTCCACTCCCCCTCGGCGCCGATGGCGGAGAGATAGCCGACAACCTGCCCGCGCACCAGCACGGGGGAGACCAGCAATCCGAGGCCGCGCCGCCCGAGCGACCAATGCACCGTCGGCGGATCGCTGGAGGCCAACTGCGTTGGCGAGAAATCGTAGCTGCGCCCGCCCGCCGTATCCGCCAGTAGCTGGAGCAGCGCCTCTTTCTCCAGAGCACCTTGGCCGGAGAGGGCTCTCGGTTCGAAGATCTCGCTTTCCAGAACCACGGCTTTGCCCAGCAGGTCGGACAGACCTCTGACGATGCCCGCCAGACCCTGCCCTTCGATGGCCAGGGTGGCCAGGGTGCGCTGAATTCTCATGCCCTGACGGTAGAGCTCCGCCCGTCGCTCGGTGATGGTGCGGGTCACAAAGCTCTCCAGCTCGTTGAGGTTGACGCCGGACGGCAGGGCGAGGATCGGGATATTGCGCGCGTCCGCCGTGCGGAGGGCTTCGGGAGTAACATCTCCCAGGACGAGCAATCCGGAGACGCCACGCTCCGATAGGCGCTGGACCAGCGCCTCGAAGGGCACAGGCGGATCGAGTTGTTGAAGAGACTGAGCGGAGAGCAGCACCAACTCGCCCCCGCGTAGGGAAGGCAGCACCGGCGGGCGCACCCGCAGGGTCGCGGCCCAGCTCACATCCCGATCCAGGCCGTCTCTGCCGGCTAGCACCACGGTGCCCGCTGGCAGAGCCAGTCTGAAGATCTCTTCCACCGAGACGAACGGCACGTTCTTTCCCTCACCACCCACAGTAGACTGATGGCTGTACCCATCCGTTATAGTGGATCGGGCGGCGTGGTGCAAGTGGGGGAAGTTTTTCTCAGGTACTAACGGGTCATCCGCCGACCTTCCGAAACAGCCTGCGCGCCGTATAATGGCGTTAAGATAAGAAGGGTAGGTATCCATATGCCACTACTCGGACGCTTGGCGAGTAACAGGAACACCCCGGTGGAGCGCGCCCCACGCGTCGAGCAGGCGCCGCCGCCTTTGCCGGATGTGCCACCTCAGACTGGGGTGGACGAGCCCGGGGCCGCGATGGCCGAGAACGCGCCGAACCCGGTGGAGGATGAGGTCGTACGGCTAGCCGCCGCGTCGGGTCATCGCTTCGTCAGCCTCAAGATGGAGATCGCCCGTAGCATCCGAAATGAGTTGGGCGCTCGATGGTCCATTGGACGCGACCCGGAGAACGTACACCAGGTGCTTGAGCAGTATGCCGCCGTGCGCCCGTCCTATGGCAGCCACCTGGAGGGCGAGGACGAGGCCGCACTGTTTCAGTCCGTGCTGGACGAAGTGGTTGGATACGGTCCCCTGGAGCTGGCACTGAACGACGACTCCATCTCGGAGATCATGGTCAACGGACCCAGCCTGGTCTACGTGGAGCGCAAGGGCAAGCTACGGGAGACCGACCTGCTTTTCGAGGACGACGCCCACGTCGTCGACATCATCGAGCGCATCGCGGCTCCATTGGGACGGCAGATAGACGGTAAGTGGCCCATGCTGGATGGGCGCCTTCCCGACGGCTCGCGTGTGAACGCGATCATCGCGCCCTGCGCGCTAAGCGGGCCGACCATCACGATCCGAAAATTCTCCAAGAAACCGCTCACTGCCGCCGACCTCGTGCGGTTCGGCTCTGCCTCCGAGTCGATGATCGAGTTCCTGCGCGCCTGTGTGGTGGGTCGCCTGAACATCGTCGTCTCCGGCGGCACCGGCTCGGGCAAGACCACGCTGCTGAACGTGCTGTCGGGTTTCATTCCTGCCGACGAGCGCATTGTCACCATCCAGGACGCGGCGGAGCTGCAACTGCAACAGAAGCACGTTGTCACGCTCGAATCAAAGCCGGCCGAGCGGGACGGCAGTGGTCGCGTCACGATCCGCGACCTGGTAATCAACTCCTTGCGTATGCGACCGGAGCGCATCATCGTCGGCGAGTGTCGCGGTGGCGAAGCCCTGGACATGCTCCAGGCCATGAATACCGGGCACGACGGCTCCATGACCACGCTGCATGCCAACAGCGCGCGCGACGCCATCGCCCGTCTGGAGACCCTGGTCATGCTGTCCGGGGTGGAGCTGCCGATCAAGGCCATCCGACAGCAGATCTCATCCGCCGTCGACGTGATCATTCAGCAGTCACGCCTGCGCGACGGCAGCCGCAAGATCACCGGCATCACCGAGGTCCAGGGGATGGAGGGCGACGTGGTGATCCTGCAGGATGTCTTCGGCTTCCGCGAGGAGGGCATCGATCCTGACACTGGCAAGGTCCTGGGCAAGATGGAGCCGCAGGGCATCCGACCCAAGTTCATGTCCCAGTTGGAGGCCGCTGGCCTATACCTGCCGCCCTCGGTATTCGGGGCCACCTACTAAGAGAGCGAAGATTCTCATGTCGAGGCATGCTTGACATCCTCCTCGCTGAGTCCTATGCTGCTCAGCAACTGTGACTGTGGTGCTCATTCTCGAAGAAGAGGTATGTTCGTGTCTGATCTGGCGACCATGAGCAAAGCCGGATTCATGCCGCGCGCGGTGGCCAGCATTATCGATGCTGTCATCTTGCTAATCATCTGGATTGCCTTGCAGATGCTGCTGGGCAATACGCTGGGCCTGCTGCTTCAGCTAGCCGTTGCCATCGGCTACGTGTTGGGCTTCTGGACGACGACCGGGCAGACCCCCGGCCACAAAGCTATGGGATTGCGCGTGGTCCGCACCGATGGCACGCGTCTGGACCTCAGCCATGCCATGCTACGCTACGTCGGCGCCATCGTGGCGAGCATTCCGTTCTTTCTGGGCTTCAGTTGGGTCGCGTTCAACACCGGCAGGCAGGGTTGGCACGACAAGCTGGCGGATACGTGTGTGGTGAAAGTGTGATTCCCCAGGCACCTGGTCCCGTCGCCTGACGCAAGAGCATCGCATCGTCTACCTCCTGAGCGACGACCGCATCGAGTTCCTCCAGGCTCGCTATCATTATCGATCGGGCTGATCATGAGAATGCGCCCCTGGGCTGAGGAGCTTGCGCTCCCTCTCGCATTGCGGCAGGGCTGGTAATGGGCTATAATCCAACTCCGTAGCGCAATCCACGCCATGGAACTCCCCCAGATGCCGGCGCTGCTGGCGCCACGTGTCTTCGGCACGTCCCCGAACGACCGTGGGGGCTAGGGGTTGGGTATTGGAGGGCGAACCCGTCAATCCCCAGCCGAGGGGTATTGCAGAAGGGAAAGCTCATGCTGAAAAGCAACTACTGCGGTGATCTGCGGTCGGAGAACGTTGGACAGACAGTGACTCTGGCCGGATGGGTCCACCGGCGACGTGACCACGGCGGGCTGATCTTCATCGACCTCCGCGACAAGGAGGGCATTGTCCAGGTGGTCGTCAATCCACAGATGAGCCGCGAGGCCCACGAGGTGGTCAGCGAGGCACGCAACGAGTACGTGCTGCAAATCACCGGACGCGTGGAACGCCGGCCGGCCGGCACGGAGAACCCGGCCCTGCCGACGGGAGAGGTCGAGGTGCTGGCCGAGCAGGCCCGCATGCTCAATCCCTCGAAGACGCCGCCCTTCTACGTCAACGAAGAGACCGAGGTCGACGAGTACCTGCGGCTCAAGTTCCGCTACGTGGACCTGCGGCGCCCGCGCATGCATGACAATATCATCCTGCGCCACAAGGTGGTGCGCTACATGCGTCACTTCTTGGATGAGCGGGGCTTCATCGAGATCGAGACGCCGATCCTGCTCAAGACGACCCCGGAAGGGGCACGCGATTTCATCGTCCCGTCCCGTCTCCAGCCGGGCAAGTTCTACGCTCTACCCCAGTCGCCGCAGTTGCTGAAGCAGGTCCTGATGGTGGCCGGCTTCGAGAAGTACTACCAGATCGCGCGCTGCTTCCGAGACGAAGACCTACGGGCTGATCGTCAACTGGAGTTCACGCAACTGGATCTGGAGATGAGCTTTGTCGAGGAAGAGGACATCCTGCGGTTGGTGGAGGATCTTTACTCCGGTCTGATCAAAGAGGTAACACCGCACTTCCAAGTGCCCACGCCCTTCCCGCGACTGAGCTACGCCGAGTCCATGGCGCGCTTCGGAACCGATCGCCCGGATCTGCGCTACGGGATGGAGCTACAGGACCTCTCCGACCTGGTGGCGGAATCCGGCCTGGGCATCTTTAGCGCGGCGGTCTCCAGCGGTGGACAGGTCAAAGGCCTTAGCGCTGCGGGCTGCGCGGGCTATACTCGCAAGCAGATCGACGAGCTGACCGAGCTGGCACGGAGCTATGGGGCCAAGGGGCTGGTCACCATGGCCGTCGACGCGGCCCCGCGTGAGGGCGCCCAGAGCGTGCAGATCGGCTCGGCCTACGTGCGCTCCAACGTGGCCAAGTTCCTCACTCCCGAGCAGATTCAGGGCATCGTGGAGCGGCTGGAGGCCAAGCCGGGCGATCTGCTCCTGATCGTGGCCGACAAGACCAGGGTGGTGGCCGAGGTGCTGAACCGTCTGCGCGCCGAGATGGCCAAGCGGCTCAACCTGGCCGATCCGAACACGCTGGCCCTGGCCTTCATCGTGGACTTTCCGCTGCTGGAATGGAACGAGGATGCTGGCCGCTGGGACGCGGCGCACCATCCCTTCACCATGCCGAGGGACGAGGACATACCGCTGCTGGACACCGCGCCGGAGAAAGTACGGGCCAAGAGCTACGACATCGTCTGCAATGGTTTGGAGCTGTCCAGCGGCAGCATCAGAATCCATCGCCGCGACTTGCAGGAAAGAATCCTGGAGCTCCTTGGCTATCCGCCGGAAGATGCCGACGCTCGCTTTGGCTATCTTCTGCAAGCGTTGGAGTACGGCGCGCCGCCGCACGGCGGCATCGCTCCAGGGATCGACCGCACGGTGATGATCCTGGCGGGCGCCGAGTCGATTCGGGACGTCATCGCCTTCCCGAAGACTCAGAGCGCCACGGATCCCATGACGGGAGCGCCCTCCGAGGCCTCGGAGGAGCAACTGCGCGAGCTGCATCTCATGCTGCGGGAGTTGGCTGAAGATCGGGCTTGAGGGGAGTACTTGCGTCCTATAGGCGCCCTGATGGGTTGAGCTTTGTCACAGCATGTGGTAGGATTATTCCACTGACCCTGCTGTGTACGTGATGCGGACAGATTTTTGATCCAACACTTATGACCCTGGGGACCTAGCTTCTGGGACAGTGTTCCATGCCGCGCAAGCGGAAGCCAGCTGCCTGGACCGGTCCCCACCTGGCTGAGCAGGTTCAAAACTCAGCTCGCACACGGCATGGCGGGGGCTGAACGTAACAGCGAAACGCTTTGTACATGACACACCCCGAAATTCAGGGCACCCCTGGAAGCTCGGGGTGTGTCTTTTCCTTCCCTTTTCCCCTTTCGTCCCCGCCGCAGGCGCCGTTAGCGCGCAACCAGGCTCTTGGCGTGCTCCAGGGCCGTTTGGTAGAAGCCGTCCACCGCGCGGGGCTCGGGGCGGCGGCCGTGGAGGAAGTAGGTGGCGGCGGTCTGCCCCAGGACGAAGGTGCCCACGAAGGCCACCAGGATCTTGGGGACCGCCCCGAGGTAGAAGGGCAGGAGCGCGGCCAGCTCACGGGCCACGGTTCTCCAGAAGAAGCCGGTGCCGATCAGCGGGAAGACTTCGAGCAGGTGCCTGAACCCGCCCCGCGGGTCGCGCCCGGAGATGACGGCTAGCAGATAGATCATGGCGATCTGGTTGCGGGTCAGCACGTATAGATCAGCGCCGGCCGCCAGTAGGTTGCCCACGACCGGGATCAGGGCGGGCAGGTTGGACAGTGCGGCAAAGCGCGCGTTGGCCGCGCTGGTCTCCAGGATAATCTGATGGGCCACCGTATCGCGAAACGGCGGGAAGTGGCGCGCCAGGGCCAGGCGCAGATCGGGCGCCAAACGCAGAAGAAGCGGCACCAGGTCCCCGCGCAGCTCGTGTGCGTCGAGCTCGGTCACCGGTAGCAGCTCGATCCGCACGTTCGGCGGAAGGCGGTTCAGTTGCGAGCCCCAATCCAGCAGCCCCGTGCTCGCGGGAAAGATAACCACCAGCACCCTGGCCTCAGGAACGAGCCTGGCCAGCATCTGTTTCTGACCGGACTCACCACCCAGCGGTCGATCGATGGCCCAGATCGCGATCTCAGCCGGACGGAAGCGCGGCGCAGCGGCAGGGAGAACGGTCAGAGAGAGATCCTCCCGTTTCCGCTCAACAGCGTCTTTTCCGCCGATAGCCTCCAGCACGCATCTTCCCGCTCCCTCCGACGTGGCCACGATGGCGATGTCGTGAGGCAGGCCAGCCTCGGCTGCCAGAGCGTGCGGACTGAGGCTGCGCAAGAAGCGCACGAACCCCATGGCCTTTCCAATCCGTCTCATACCGCCATGATAGGGCGCAGGCTTGGTTCGTGTCAAATGCCTCGATTGACAGCACGCTCGGCACGCGCTACAATCAGCAAAATCGTGCGGGAGGATGGCGCAATGCTAACTGTTGTGGCTACCATGAAGGTCAAGGCTGGCAGCGAGGCGCAGTTTGAAGAACTGATCTCAAAGTTGGTGGCCCAGACGCGCCAGGAACCGGGCACCCGGAGATACCAACTGTTCCGCTCGGTCGAAGAGCCCTCGACCTATCTCATGTACGAGCAATACGAGGACAAGGCTGCCTTCGAGTCCCACAGCTCATCGGACCATTTCAAGGAGTTCTTCGTAAGCTCGAAGTCTCTCATGGCCGGGCGTCCCGAGGTAGCGATGTTCTCGCCCGCCGAGTAGGCCGCGGGCATCCAGTCACCGCGTGCTTCGCTTTGCCATAATAGGCGTCAGCCTGCGTTCGTCCGTCAACACTATGGGATAGCGCAGGCTGGTGCTACTTCTTCTTCTGTTGGCGATAAAAGGAATGCGGCTTGGGTTGGCGCGTGACCTCCTCGATCTCGATGCGCGGCTTGGCCTCGTCCTGCGGCAAGAGATTGAGCAGATCGACTTCGATATCGGTTTCGCGCACGTCCTGGCGTCGCGTCAGGTGCCGGATGATCATGGCCTCCGAGACGTATGGAGCGCTCGGGCTCTCTGGGACCGCCTTTGCCTCGCTCATGCGCTGCTCGATGAAGGCGATACTGGCACGCCGGGCACGGTTTGCCGTCAGCTTGTCGCGAATGCTCTTGAGTTGCTCGTACATGCTCATGCTGGTCGTCCTTTCACGTTTCTCAGCAATTGTACCACATGGACGACCTCTTCCCCGAAGGCGATCTTGAGGAAATACTAACAGCGCTTGACGGGCTCTCCTAGGCGCATCTTATCCAGGATGAGTTGCGCCATCGCGGCGGTTCTGCGGCATTCAGCACATGAGCCGGCATCTTGCTGGTCCAGCAGGGTCAGAAGCGGACTGACCGCACGGAGGACCCCCTCCTTGAGCTCGCGCTCGCGCGCGTCGAACGCCTCCGTTTTGTGTCGCAGCTTCACGTCCAGCTCCTCAGTAATGCGCAGCAGGTTCTCATTCCAAGCCATCAGCTTGATGTTCTGATCTTGCGTCAAGAGCGCAAGCCGCTTGTTCTCCTCGATGAGCCGACGGTGCTCCAGAGCTTGCTTGATGGTAATGCGTAGCTCGGCCGAATCCCAGGGCTTGGTGATGAAACGGTAGACCTCGCCCCGATTAATTGCGGCGATGGTCGCCTTTGCGTCCGCTCGTCCGGTCAACATGATTCTGACCACGTCCGGCCAGCGCTCCCTGACCACCGCCAGAAACACCATGCCCCCCATGCCAGGCATCATGTTGTCCGAGACAACCAGGTGGACCCGGTTGTTCTCCAGACACCCCAGCCCTTCTTCGGCGCTGGTGGCTGTCAGGATCGTGTAGCCATCCAGTCGGAAGAGCCGTCTAAGGGCCGAGAGGATATTCTCCTCATCGTCCACCAGTAGCACCGTCTCATGCTCGAATGTCATGGGGCGTTCTCCTCAGTCTCGCTCGCCTGCATGATCCCTGGTAACGTCCACTCCAAACAGAATGATCCCCCGGGCCTCTGATCCTTCTCTGACCAGCGGTACGGACTCAACGCGAATCCGATGGCCTTCGCCCAGGTACCCAACCCGACGCGGCAAACTCGGCGCGGACAGGGCGGGCTGGAGGAAGGCGAAGACCTCAGGGGGGAGAACGTCCTCGGCAGAGCAGCCCAACAGCGACGCCGCGCTGACCTGCCAGAGCCTTTCGACCCAGGGGTTGGCCATTACGATCATGCCAGACTGGTCAACGCCAATCACTGCCACCGGCATGAGACCGACGACTTCTTCCCAAACGCCGGACACTCGTCCCACCGGATTCAGATCCAGGCTGCAGACCTCCGACACCAATCCATCCAGATCGGCCATTCTGAATCCGTTGCTCTGCCCCAGACCTTCCAGCACGGCCCGCTCTACTTCCAGCCGTAGGTCGGCCAACTGCTGGATGGTCCCCCTGGCACCCTTCGTGGTCGTGTAGCGGTCCAACGACAGCCGGATAATGTCGCGCAACTCCTGATCGTTCCATGGCTTGGCGACAAATCGAAAGACCTGTCCTTCGTTGATGGCCGACTGAATGAGATCCGTGTCGGCGTAGGCGCTCAGAATGATCCGCACGCTGTCTGGCGAGATTCGCTTGATCTGGCCCAACAACTCCACGCCGTTCATCTCCGGCATCCGGAAGTCAGACACCACCACGGATACTTCGGTCGGCATGGCGCTGAGCGCTGCTAGAGCCTCCGGACCGGACGACGCGGTCCAGATCTCGTAATGCTCACGCCGCAGAGCACGACGGAGCGAGCTCAAGATGTTCGGCTCGTCGTCGACCAGCAGCACAACCGGCTTATCAGACAACATGCGGCCTCCTTGCTCCCGTCACGCCGTCGTGGTTCGCGTCCAGACTCTTCACGAGACGCCCGGCCTCTTCGGCAAACGCGGTCAGGATCTCCTGCTCCATTTCGTGTGTTCTTAGCGCCACGGCAGGCGTGGTCTGGGCTCCGTCATGATGAAGCGGGTACAGTCGACTGGCGGCGTTTCCACAGCGGACAACCGCGATCAAAGCGCCGAGAAGCTTATCGCTCTGCGCGTCTGGCAACTCGATGGGCCAGCCATGGTGCTGAGTGATACATGTCCGCAAGCGCATCGGAAGGCTCCATCGTTCCGCGATCAATCCTCCCGCCGCCAGATGGTCCGTCTGCAGGGCCTGCCGTTCAAACTCCATGGTCTCGTCGGGTGTGTTCACCTCCTGGTGCAAAACGGGCACGTACTGCTCCGGCAGCACTGTGAGCAACACCAGCTTGCCGATATCGTGCAGCAAGCCAGCCACGAAGGCCTCCTCGGCAAAGCGATATCCCAGTTTGGTCGCCACGGACTTGGACCAGGCGGCGCAATCCATGGAATGCTGCCAGATCTCTTCGCGGCAAGCGCGCACCTCCGGATCTCTGCTCTCGCCCATCCGAAAGGCCGTCGCTCCGATCACGATGGCACGCACGGTCTGGTACCCGAGCAACGCGACAGCTTGGGAAACAACCGTCACACGTCGCGACACGCCATAGAAGGCCGAGTTGACGACGCTGAGCAGTTTCCCGGTGACTACCTCGTCCTCGCTGATCACCTTCGCCAGATCCGAGGCGCTGCTGCGTGGGTCCTCAAGAACACGCAGGGTTCGCGTCAGCACCGCCGACACCGGCCGAATGCGTTCGGTCTGGGCCAGCTTGCGGCGGACGAGCTCAAGCCCGGTTACATCTTGCGGCTGCTGAATAGCAGGTCTCATAGCTCAGGGCAGGTGATGGGCAGACAAACGGTGAAAGTCGTGCCAACACCTAACTCGCTTTCCACACGGATTTCGCCGCCGTGCTTTTGGATGATGCCATGGCTGATGGACAGCCCCAGCCCCGTGCCCTGACCGATGGGCTTGGTCGTAAAGAACGGCTCGAAGATGCGGCTCAGATTCTCGGGCGGGATCCCGCAGCCTTTGTCACGAACGTCCACGCAGACCCGTCCGTTGCAGCAGTACGTGCGCAGGGCGATCTCTCCCCTACTCTTGATCGCTTGACCGGCATTGACCAACAAGTTCACGAAGACCTGCCCCAACTGATTGGGATAGCAGGTGATCGCCGGAAGGTCCGAGTATGTCTTGGTCACGGTCGCCTTGTACTTGAGCTGGTTCCACACGATGTTGAGGGCGCTCTCCAGGATGTCGTCCACCCGCGCCACCTCTGGGTCTTCGCTGTCGGGACGAGAGAAGGATCTGAGATCGCGCACTATCTTGTTCACTCGCTCGGTTCCCTCCTGGCACTCCGTTACCAGGCTTTGCAGATCAGTGAGCATATCATGCAGCGTCAGCTCGTCCTTCAGCGCGTCCAGCTCTCCGAAGATCTCGATCGCCTGTCCATTCATGTGCTGCTTGAGCTGCTCCTCAGCCTCCTCCTCTTTGGTCATGATGGTGATCAGGTCGGCCACGTACTCGCTCAGCGTATTGAGGTTGCTGTGGATGAAGCCGATAGGGTTGTTTATCTCATGGGCCACTCCGGCGGCCAGTTGGCCGATAGAGGCCATCTTATCGGACTGGAATAGTTGCTCACGGGCGCGCTCTAACTGCTTGCGCTCCTGCCCGAGCTCGTGACGAAGCAAGACGTTCTGCAGTGCGAGGGCGAGTTGAGCTTCCAGCAGTGGTGCGAAGCAGGCACAGCCGCCAGAAGGTGCGCTTTCTTCCCATAGCGCCATCAGGGCCACACCGGCGCACTGATCCTCCACGGCCACCGGAACGGCCGCGACCTCTCGAAGCTGCCGGGACATCCCACCTGGTCCTGCGGGCATCCCCGGCTCTCGCGGAAGCAAGCTTTGCAGGCCTTCAAAAGGATCATCTCCCTGCTGTGCGATCAGCGGTTGACGCTCCTGATAGACCCGCCCGACCAACCCGTAGCCGGGGCGAAACCGGAGCGATGCCATCTCCTCTGAGCCAGGCCCGCGAGCGGCCGCCGGCCGCAACTGGACTTCGGCTTCGGCATAGAGGTAAATCGCCAGTGCCATCTGACCGGGCACAGAGCGCAGATACGTGTCCAGGACCTCGTCCAGGTAGCTCTGTTCGGCAGCGTCCTCTAGGGCTGCTTGCAGAGCAGACATCCCTGCTCCACCTGGCTTCATCTCCTTGTCCTCCCCCTTCCGCATGGGCGAACACGCGCAACGACGAGCAACGCGCAGCGATAAGACTCGCCTCGTTTATCCTACTCGATAATATCGGCCTAGTACTATCACACATCTAGCGCACGAGCATAGGAGATCGGTACTAGGTCCGCTCGATCGGGCTGCGCCATAGGACCAACTGGCTAGAACTAATGGGTCGCCAGATGGTCCAAATCTCTGTTGAGAAAACCCGTGCCGGGGCCGACCGTAAAGAGTAACAGAACTTGGGCCTGGGATCCTATCGACAACCGAGAGGCGAAGCCGGGGGCGATTGTCAGACAGAGACCATTCCTCGTCGGATCCTGGCTGCAAGCTCATACGAGGATGTCGAGGGCCAAGAGGAGAGGGAGGGAAGCGATAAAGATGATCAAGGTACTCGTGGCCGAGGACAGTGATTTTCTTCGCGCACGTCTGCGGAAGCTGATAGAAGAGGAGACCGGGATCGTCATCGTAGGAGAAGCCGAGGATGGCACGGCTGTCCTCTCCCTGGTCCAGACGCTGAGCCCGGACGTGATCCTGATGGACCTCAGCCTCCCGCCCCGTCACGGCGCGATGGCCACGCGGGAGATCATCGAGGCCTGCCCGGACGCTAAAGTGATCGTCCTCTCCATGTACCACGACCCGCGCTACGAGAGCCAATGCCTCGCCGCGGGCGCGGTGGGTTATCTACCCAAGCTGTGCACCGCTCAGGAGTTGATGACGGCGGTCCGTCTCGCCGTAAGAGGATCGACGCCCTCAGACTCGGCTCCCGTTCGAGAGGTCCTCGATCCCGGGCTTCAGCTGGCGGGTGTCTCTCATGCCGATCGAGACCCCACGTTTCGAAGCCGACGGCGGAACCAGAGCGAGCAGAGGCGGCAGTCCGACCGACCAACTCCTGAAGATGCCAGTGGTTCGTCATCTGTCGGGAAAGTGCTGGCGTCGATTCTCCGGCAAGTTCCGCACAAGCCACAGAGCGGGACAGAGCGCTCGCGGTCGACGGTCTCCGGGGATCAGCTCGTCAGGGTGTAAGTGCAGCGCGCTCGAATGCCGTGGCGCTCAGCGCGGGTTCACCACTTTGACCGTCAGAATTTCCTGTCCGTTGGCTATTGCCCCTGCATCGGGCGAATTTCCGGCTGGACGCACGGCCACGAGGAGTCTGTATAGGCCGGGGCGTGTATCCGGGCTGATCTGCAGTTGGCGCCGGTCGCGCACGATCTCTCCGACCGGCCACTGGCTGATAGGATAGGCATCGCTGCCGGGGGCGCCGAACTGCTGGGCAATGACCTGGCCCTGCTCGTCGACCAGTTGGTACGAGGCGATCAGGTCGGAACGACCGGCCCGGCTGAGCTGCCAAAAGAGGCTGAGCTGAAGTACGCCCCCGGGACGGATTTCGGTAGGACCTTCGCTGCCCTTGATGCCCAGCCCATCCTGAAACTCGACGATCGGCTGAACGGCGAGCTTCTTAGCCCGCACGAAGGGAGCCCGGGTGACCTTCAGCGTTCCCAGATCGATCGAGTCGGCTCCTCCCTGTCCACTGGAGATAGGCAGCCTCTGGCCCGATTTGGGATCGTAGACGCCCAAGACCAACCGATATTCCACGGGCGGCGCTCCCGACGACACCGGTAGGTTGGCTGCCCCCTGCACCGCTTCGCCCGCGCCCCAGCGGGACGTAGGAAGACCTTTGTTGATCAGGGGCAGATCCAGTTGGCTGTAGATTCGTCCGTCCGGCAGGAGCATATGAACGAAGAGCGAGAGGTTACGATCCAGCGGCTGGTCCGCTTTCCATTGCATGGCCAGGCGAACCGCTGTCCCGGAGGCTACGGAGTCCGCGCTCAGACCGACGCTTTGCAACTCCAACTGCTCTCCAAATAGGACGTTCATCGCGGTCTGACGCGGAACGGTCCGGGCCACGCCGGCAGGGGGGACGATGTTGACGAGGCGAAAGGTGTCGAACCAAGTATTGGTAGCCTCTGCCCCGTACTTCTGAAGTGTGCTCTGCAGCAACCCGAATCGACCGTCATCGCCCCGCACACCGTCTAGAACAAGCCAGATCTGCGACGCACCGTCTGCGGCGCGTTTCAGATTCTCGAGCTTCCGGTCCAAGCCAATGTCCCAATCCTCGGGCATGATCCAGTAGTCAGCCTTCGGCAGTTGTGGATGGACGAAGGCGAAGGCCTCGCTGGAGGATACCACAATCAACTGCCGGGTTGTGGATAGCGGCTCCACAAAGCGCTTCAGCAGGTAGTAGTCTCCCTGGTCGGAATATGCTCTGTAAAGGCCAGCGCCGCTGACCACGAATAGCAGGACGAGTCCAACCGCTGCCGGTCGTGCCAGGCGCGCTTTGGCGAGACGAAGGAGTGGTTGGAGTGGAGAGTGCAACACGGCCGCGGCTTCCACGGTCATGATAGCCAGAACAAGCGTGCGTCCCAGCGTGGCCAACCACAAAACCCAGGATTGCTCTGTAAAGAAGAGCTCGTATAGGGGAAAGGTCAGAAAATTGGACAGGCTGTACAGCAGGATCAGCACGGCGCCCCACAGGTTCGGCAGGAGGACGATGATGAAGGGGAGGACGTACACCGCGAATTGCGGGCTGTATCCTTTGGACCAGAGGAAGAAAAGACCGACCGTGAAAGCGGTCAAGGCGACGATCTTCGTGGGCTGACGCCAGTCCTCACGACGCAGGTAGACGACTCCGCCTAACATGACAAAGGCCAAAGTTATCCACGTCCATGGCATCGTGGATGGATGTCCCTGCCAGGCCGCGCTTTCGGGGCGGAAGTGATCTTCCAGGGCGGCCACAACGCCCACGCCGTAGTAGCTCTCCAGCAGCGCCCAGATCGTCTCCCAGGACGAGCGCACCAGGGCGGCGCGGAAGCTGGCCACCAGCATGGCGCCATTGATCAGCGCGAACGGAGCGGCGATGACTGCGACGGTGGCAGTCCAGACCGCCACGTAGACCACGCGATCACGCCAGCGCCATAGCACGCGCACGGCCACCGGCAGGAGCAGGGCCGGCAGGAGCTTGGTCATGAAGCCCATCCCGCTGACCAGAGCGCCGAGCCTGGGATGGCCCGCCAGCAGCAGGTATAGCGACGCCAGCAGGAGAAAAGCCGGAATGCTGTCATACCAGCCGAGGGTGATGTACAGCGGAAGCAAGAGGAGAGCGTAGATCATGGCCGCGCGCTGCCCCACCAAAACCCCGTAGCACCGTCGGCAGATGAGGTACACCAGGGTTAGATTTCCCACGTCTGCCAACATGGAGAGTCCGCCCAGCAGCATATAGAAGGAGAACAAATGCGATCGGACAGGAGGGATCAACAGCGATAGCTTGTATGCCCCCACGGCTAGCCAGGCGAAGACCGGCTGGTACTCGAGCCAGTAGTCCACAAACGGGTATTGTCCGCGCAGCGTCAACTCGGCGAAGCTGCGGTAGAACCAGTAATCGTGGGCTGTCCCTGCTCCGAGAGGGCCGTTCTGATCGATGAACAGCAGGGCCATTCCTCGCATGGCGACGAAGAGGAGCAGTAGCAACAAAAAGTCGTGATGCTCCTGCGTCAGGGCGTGAATGCTGACGCGCCGGGAGATGCGCGCTGGAGAGGAGTCCGGCTCCCGTGTCTGGGGCGAGGTCTCTTCCGGTATTTTCGGCGGCGCAGACGTGCCGGTAGCTTCGGGCACGGGTCGCGGTCCTCCTGTATGGCCTCGGCGGTCCTGGCTTGCAGTGCCGCGATATCCCCCGGTAGCTGCCCCCGCGGCAAGACCACGCCGAGCCCTAGCTTGGCGTGGTTGAGGGCTAGGAGCGCCTCAGCAGTGCCGTGATAGAGTATCTGAGATGCGCCTTCTTGGTCATCCTCTCCTGAAGCAGAGATCAGCAATTGCAGAGCGCGAAGGCGGGTCCTGGGAGCGTCCGCCTGAGGCGGGCGCGAGCGCTTGCACCCGCCTCAGGCGGACGCTCCCAGGCAGCACCGTCTCTCACAATTAACACCACGTCTCATCTAATTAATTGTGCACCATAGCGCACGAAGGCTATATTAGTCAATGTCGTTTCTGGAAGCCCCCTCGCCGTTCTGAGATAATACAATGGACACCTGCGTGCTGCCACAACGGCTGAGCCGCTAGGATGCTGGGAAGCTGAGGAGGTTCCAGATGTCAGACTTCACCCCGACCGAAAATGAGTCCGCCTCGCACGAGGACGAGCTGCGCGCCGAAGGCTGGGAGCGGCAGTTCACGGCCGACGAGCCGCGTCTGAGCGAATCCGTCCAGCTCTTCGAGTCCATCGGCTACGAAGTGCGCGTGGAGGAAGAGACGGGCTGCGGCCGAGAATGCAACGTCTGCTTCAGCGCAGCCCCAGAACGCTACAAGGTCATTTATACACGCCGCAAATCAGAAGCTCGCGACCAACTGGAAGAGCTGTTCTGAAAGAATTTGGGGGCTGGAGGGCTCGGTGCCGTGCCATAGTGCAACGTTTCATACATGAGGGGTCCTGTCGGACAAGACCGCCGCGGTTTTCGAAAACCGCGGCGGTCCCTGGAGTGGATCGAATTGTGCCCTAGCCGCACCGCGGCTTCCGCGCCGATGGCGACTCAGAAAGCGAGCGCGTCAGGGCGTTGGTAATCGGGTCTATCTTCCGCTGATCACCGAGACCGTGTCATCATCGCTGTTGACGACGTAGGCGTTGCTGGTTACAGGGTTTACCGCTATGTTCGTCGGCTGGTTGCCGACCTGGATGATGGCTAGAACTTCGTTGCTTACCCCATCGATCGCCGCTACGATATTCGTGGTCTCATCCACTACGTAGATACGGTCAAGCACCGCATCCACAGCCAGAGCAGTTGGACCGGCGGTGATGGGAATCGTGGCAAAGACAACGTTGGTTGTCCCGCTGATGGCTGAAACACTCGAACCGGCGAAGTTGCCTACGTAGATGACGTCGGTTATTGGGTTCAAGATGCCAGCCAGAGGCTGGGCTCCAACAGGAAGCGTGGAAACGACGACGTTGGCTATCCCATCGATGATCGAGACCGTGTCGCTGCCGTTGTTTAGCACGTAGACGAGGTTGTTCAGCGGGTCGACTACTAACGCTTCCGGACCGATGCCGACCGGAACATTGGCAATGACAGTATTGGTGTTTCCATCGATCACCGACAAGGTCCGCGAGTTTGTGTTAGCCACGTAAATGCGATTGTGGCCTGGATTAACCCCCAAACCTGTTGGGCGGAAACCGACGTTCACGTTCGCCAGAAGAACATTGGCGTTCCCGTCGATCACGGAGACGCTGTTATCTTGGAAGTTCGAGACATAGATGAAATTGGTAGCAGGGTTAATCGCCAAGCGCGTTGGCTGCGACCCAACTGCAACAGTCGCTATGACGGCGTTAGCGCCTGCATCAATCACAGAGACGGAGTTGCTGCCGGCGTTGACTACGTAGATGCGGTTCAGAGCCGGGTTGAATGCTGCCTGCAGTGGGGCAACACCGACCCCGACCGTGGCTATGACGTTGTTCGTTGCTCCGTTGATGACCGAGACGGTGTTGTCGCGCAGGTTCGTCACGTAGACAACGTTGGTCCCCGCGTTCACCGCCACGCCAGATGGGCTATCGCCGACAGCAATCGTGGCGACCACGTTTTGTGTTGCGGCCGGCGCGCTGAATCCGACGGAAAACACGAATACGGTTAGCAGTGCCATCAGGACTTGGGCACCGCGCATCAAGTTTCTGCTCACCATGAAACCTCGTAGTGAAAAAATATCGGAATCCTCTGGCGCTCGCTTTTCACCTGAGAAGAATGTGAAGCACGAGCGATAGATTCCGAGCTTCTTTCCGTCGCAACATACGTGCCACAAGGGAGGGGCTTGGTGGGCAAGACTTATGCATGACTGCGTCCAGCGGCCGAGCGGCGGCTGGCCTTGACTTGGCTAGCGGCATCATGTACAATTCCCCGTGTCGATGGCGCACCGCGCCGCGCGGGCGGTTAGCTCAGTTGGCACGAGCGCTTGCTTCACACGCAAGAGGTCACTGGTTCAAGCCCAGTACCGCCCACCGTGGGTGCCTACCAGAGGCGCCCGCAACGCGCCGAAGTGGCGGAACGGCAGACGCGCTACATTCAGGGTGTAGTGTCCGTACGGGCGTGGGGGTTCAAATCCCCCCTTCGGCACCAGTCCAGTTCACATGCGCTTGTAGCTCAATCGGATAGAGCGCAGCCCTGCGGAGGCTGAGGTTGTGGGTTCAAGTCCCGCCAAGCGTACCATTTCCCCCCCGAATCCGGGCGATTAGCTCAGTTGGCTAGAGCGTCTGTTTTACACACAGAAGGCCGGGGGTTCGAGCCCCTCATCGCCCACCCTGTTTCCCGCATGTAGACGCCACAGATGCGCTATTCATCCCGCCCATCCCTTCCTCGCCTAGCCTGCTTCTGCCCACGGTTTGCCCACGGATCTAGGAATTGCCCACGTCCTTGATGTTCGACGGTTCCGCCAACGGGTGCACTGCGGCCACTAGCGTACGCGCTCGGGAATAGAGTTGAACAGCTCTTGAATCTCCTTCTCCTTCTCAGGCCATCTTGCGAATACACGAGGGCTCGGATGCCAAGTTCTGGTTTGCTGTACATGCGGAGCGACGATCTGTAGAATCTGACCCTCGGCAGATTGGGACTTTCTTCCCATGAGCACAATGAGCCTCAGTTCAGTCAACATGTCAACCAGCTCACGCAGATATGGGAAGGACACTTGCACGTCGGCTCTAGTAACAGGACGTATTCTGCCGTCTCGCCCCACAAACCATGGAACGATGTTCCAGAGCATCGTGTGTCGACGTGGTATTGTCGCCTTGCTTAGCAACCCGCACATGCTTCTTGCGGTGCGATCGGCGTTATTCCGCGAGATGAATCCCGATTCGACGGCCCTCGGGCCAGGGGCTTCTAGCAGAAGAAGGACCTTGGCCTGAATCCCTCCGTCACAGGGGTCAGGATACGGCACGATGTGCTGTGCCCTTCCAATCCGCTCCACGAAATCTCGCAAGGGTCTAACATGTGGCAGGCTTAGCATCTCAAGCCGGCGCAATTGCTCACGCTCGTCCTGGAGGGCGTACGGCTCATCTTCTTTAGCCATGGGCTGAGTCATGCCGCACAGTGAGCAACTCGTCGAGTTGACGCGCGGCATCCTCCTGCATTCCTGGCAGAACGTGCGAGTACAGGTCCATGGTGATCGCGACACCGGCATGGACTAGCCGCTCACTCACTACCTTGGCCGGGATGTTCTGCAAGAGCAGCAAGGTCGCGTGTGTGTGGCGCAGGCCGTGAAACGGGATGCGACGCACGCCCGCCGCGTCACAGGTTCGCAGAAAAGCGTGGTACAGGTTCCCTGGGTCTATCGGCGTGCCCTGTGGCGTGCAGAAGACCAGATCGTTGTCCTGCCACGCCGGCCCCAACATCAGACGTCCAGCGTTCTGCTTCGCCTTGTGCGCCTTCAGAAGCTCCAACACTCCATCCGATAGGGCGATGCGTCGGCGGCCGCGTGCGCTCTTTGGTTGGCCGAAAACCAACCCACGGCGTTGCCACCCTTTATCCGCCTCCCCTACGGGCAGGTGCTGGACGCGCATGACTTCGGAACGCACGCGTTCCATGTCCGGGTCCGGTGCGAGCGGTGTAAGGGCGGCCGGTAGGTGAACAGAGCCCCAGCAGTTGCCCCTGGGGCTCGCCTCTCTCTACCTGGCTCTGCGATTCGGTAGCCACTACCGAAAGGACCGAAACGTGAACACCACTGCAATCTACCAGCTTCCTCAGCGCAGGCGGGTCTGCGCTCATTCCTTTTGCCCACGATTTGCCCACGGACTGCCCGAATAGGACTTGACGATGATACAGGCAGGCGCGTTTGCGGCACCGGGACGCCAAACCAGGGATGGGGATAGACGGGCAAAGATGACCAAAAGCCAACTTCAGAACAGAGGGTCGGGGGTTCGAATCCCTCCAGGCGCGCCATAGAAAGAGTGAACACGAGCCAGATATGAGCCATCCGAACCACTAAGTGGCCGGGTCGCTCATCTGCTTTTGGCACCGGATTGGCACCGAGGGCATGAAGAGGGCGCTTACGGCACCTTGTTACCGTCCCGTGAACCGCGAAGCACGCTTGGCGAGAAAGGCCTCGATACCCTCGCGGAAATCCTCTGTCGTGCCAGACTGAGCAATCGACCACCCTTCTTGGTTCAGTTGCGCGGCCAAGTCCGATTGCAGTGCGCTATTCAACAGCTGCTTGGTGCGACCGATGGCTACTGTCGGACCAGATGCAAGGCGAGCCGCCAGTTCGTACGTTGCCTGCGCAAGCTCTTTCGCCGGCGCTACACGGTGAACTAACCCCAATTGGAGCGCCTCTGCCGCATCAATATTCCTCGGCAGCAAGAATAGTTCGGTCGCCTTGAAATGCCCGAGCGACTTGGTGAGGAAGTAGCTAGTGCCGCAGTCTGGCGACGCGGCGATGTTTAGGTAGGCAGTGTTGAACTTCGCAGCGTCCGACGCGATGCGCAGATCGCAGGCCATGGCAATGCCAAGGCCGCCACCAGCTGTGACACCGTTGATAGAGGCGACCACTGGCTTCGGCAATTCCCTTATCGCCAGAATCGCGTCGTGAACGGACTTCGTAAGCTTGAGAAAGAAAGCCAACACATCGCCTTCCAACGCGTCCCGCATCCCGCGAATGTCTCCACCACTTGAGAACGCCTGGCCCACGCCCGTGATCACTACCGCTCGTACATCTTTCCGTTCTGCACATCGCTTCAGTGCGTCCAGAAGCTCCCATCCCATTTGGATGCTCAAGGCGTTGAAGGTCTCTGGGCGGTTCAACACAATGGTAGCCACGCCATCCTTTTCGTGATATTGGAGTGATTGGAAGGTCATTACCGGATGCCTCCTAGTCTCAAATTAGCTCTTCGAGGGAAGGCGCTCTCAGGAGGCTCTGCAGCTGAGTCCGCCGTCTACGATGAGCTCGATGCCGGTGATATACCTGGCTTCGTCCGACGCAAGAAACAATGCAGCGTGAGCGGCATCCCAAGCATCCCCCATTCTTCCCATCGGGCACTGCCTGCTTCGGGTTTCAACCATTCTGTCCGAGTCGCCGTCAAACAGGCTCTTCAATTGTTCGATAACCGGAGTGTGGAGCAATCCCAGCAAGATGCAGTTGGCTCGGATATTCTTGCTCGCGTATTGCAGAGCGATACTCTTCGTCAGCACGTTTACGCCCGCCTTTGTCACGCTGTAGGCGATCATTGGCGAGCCAAGTTCACGGATGGAGGCTACAGAGGATACGTTGACAATTGCGCCCGAGCCTTGCCTTTCCATGTGCGGCAAGACGCACTTGCAGGTCAAGAAAGCGCTCTTGAGGTTCACCGCAGTGACGCGGTCCCATTCTTCTTCGCCAATCTGCACGGCACCGCCAAGCGAGGGAATGCCAACATTGTTGTGGAGAATGTCAATCCCGCCATAAACGTGGACGCACTGCTCAACAAGCGCATTCACGTCACTCGATTTGGAGACGTCCCCCTTGTACACTTCGCACTCGCCGCCCTCGTGATCGATGATCGCTTTGGTCTCTTCTACAGCGGCAGGATTCTTATCAACGGCGAAGACCTTTGCCCCCTGTCGCGAAAAGAGCACAGCAGTCGCCTTGCCGTTGCCCCAGCCCGGCCCGCTGGATCCAGCTCCAGTGACGATGGCCACTTTGTTTCTCAGGCGCTTACACACTTGTGATTCATCCCGCTTCAGGTTCCTCTTTCCGACAGCGCTTGGGAGATTGACGCCGCTGCTTGCTCGACGAGTGGGAGCAGCACTTGAATCCGGCTTTGGGTGAGACGCCGGTCCGGACCGTAAGCTGCGATAGAGGCTACGACTGTCCCAAGGGGGTTCTTGACGGGAGCTGCTATCCCCACTCCCCCAGGCATCCGCTCGCCATGGCTAATTGCGTAACCCTGCTCCCGAATCTGGTGCAGTTGCGTTAGTAACTCATACTTCTGGGTCTCCGTCTCGATGGTTGTAGGTCCTAAGTATTGCTGAATTATCTCCTCGATATCTTCAGGAGGAAGATGCGCAAGCAGTACTTTGCCGAGCGCTCCTTTGCATAGGGGTAGGCCACTTCCTATCTCCGTCGAGCAGCGCAACTCCTGTGTGCTCTCCACCTGCAGGAGAGCAATTCGCTGGTAACCCAGCCGCACGCTCAGTACAACGGTCTCGCCACATTGGTCACGAAGCTGGTGAAGGTAAGGTAGACTCGTCGAGGGCAAATCTCCACTACTGAGAAACTTTGATGCTATCCTGACCAACCCGTAGCCAATTTCGTACCGGTGAGTGACTGGATTGGCGAGGATCAATCCCTCATCCTCAAGGACGCTCAGCATCCTATGCGCTGTGGTCTTGGTCATGCCAACTGTCTCGGCTAGTTCGCTGACTCCAAGCCCACGCCGCTCTTCGCTCAGACAGAACAACACGCGCACGGCTCTCCTGACCGCCTTTGCCGCGCCCTCGTGGGTTGTCGCGGATGCTCTTTTTGCAGAATCCTTTGGCTGCCGGCGATCTTTCTCCACCATTCCTACAGCTCCAGCTGCACCTCGCCGAGTGGCATGCATCATCGCACTCACCTCACCAGAATTCGCAAACATTCTACCTTGTCGACTGCCATCTTGTCAATATTGTGGAATACTGTTCCAAAACTATTGACAAAGCTTCGAGGCAGTATTACAATGGCTCCAGTCGAACCAAGAGTTTGGTATCGCGTTCCACTCTAGGCATCCCGGCAGGGTCCCTACCATCCAACGGCACCCTCGCGCCAATGGCACCCATCGCGCCCTTTGCATTCACTTTCGTCATCCATTGCACTAATTGTCATTGAACCGGTTGTGTTGTCTTCGCTATCTCGAGCTTGTTACATGCACATCGCAGCAGGGAGATAGTTTCAACAACGCAGTCTTAACGTCAACCACAACTATCTCCTCAACTGCGGAGCAGTTCATGCCCAACCTGAAGCAGGGGCTTGGTACGGAAGAGCGCTCTGCGCAATGCCGTTGGCCGGGCAAATAACGCGTATTGAGGAGGCGCAAGTGGATGAAAAGTTTCCGATGCTGAAAGATGCCTACGAACAGGGCCGTGCTATGGTCAAGCAGCTATGGGGTGCTCAAACAGAGGAGATCTTCGACGTTCTAGCCTCTGGCCCGGATACTTTCAACCTCGATACCGAGGCGTGGGCCTTCGGCTACATCTTCCAGAGACCACCGCTAGATCTTAGGATCAGAGCGCTCATAAACGTCGGAATAATGACCGCCCTGGATCGCCGGTCTATCCTGCGGACGTGGATCGTTGGGGCGCTCAACGCAGGCTGCGCGAGTGATGAGGTGCGCGAGGCGATCATCCAGGCATCTCTTTACGCAGGCTTGCCACCGACGCATGCCGGCCTGATTATGCTGAAGGAGGTACTCGAGGAACGGGAGTCTTCTGGACAGCAGACGCAACTTCACGATATCTATTCCATCTATTACGGCCATTCCGGCTGCAAGTATTACAGCGGCCCAGATACCTCACGAGACGATGCAGAGTCAGATCGGTGAGACCTTGAATAGTGGATCTTCGGCGCACCCAAACTCGAGCTTGAGGAAAGCGCGCGTGAATCTATAGATCTGGATAAGGAGGTAAACCTTGTCAACACAGGACGTCATGAAAGAAGAGACCCGGCGCAAAGCAAGCGAAGTGATGGACCAGGTCTGGGGCGCTCAAGCCGCCGAAGTATTCGGCCCTCTCGCCGTCGGAGACGACTCATTCGACAAGGATGTTATGGCGTGGTGGAGCATCATCTTTCAACGGCCCGGACTGGACTTGAAGACCAGATTGCTGATCTGCCTGGCCGCGGTTACTGTGCAAGATCGGCTCGGCTTTATGCGCGGCTTCATCACCGCCGCATTAAATGCAGGCTGCAGCGAGACCGAGGTTCGTGAGACGATCGTGCAGGTGCATCTCCTTGGTGGGTTCCCTACCAGCCGAAACGCTTTGATAGTCCTTTCCGAAGTGCTTGAGGAAAGGGCCGGCGAACGCGAACGCCGACCGGTATAGTCCTAAAGAACAAAGCAACTGAAGGAGGCAAGGGAAGTGACCGAAGCAAAAAGGCGATACGTGCCTATGAGAGATACCCGATTCTTCCCAGCGCACGTAAGCCCGGAACGGGCCCAGGCCGTGGCGGAGTTCAAGATCGATATCGAGGATCTCACCGTAGACGACCTGCTCAACTACTACGCCAATCAAACCTTCAAGACAATAATGATGTGGTATTTCGTGGTCCGTGACATGTGGGGAGAAGATGCCAGCAAGGAGGCGCTGGCGAAGTTTGCTGAAGTCGCCGGAACGCGACGGATGCAACTCTGGCTCAAGAAGTTCGACACGGATGCGATAAACAGTGAACAAATGGCCCTCGGGCAGGATCTTTGCCACGTGCTGTACGGCCCTGCTGGTCTACCGGCATACGCCCAGTACGAAGGTGACACCTGCGTGGTGCGGCGAACAAACTGCCCTTGGTACGAGGCGACAAAAACACTGGGGCTAGACCCGAAGCTCTGCTTGACGTACTGTGACAATTCCTCTTCACAATATGGGAAGGTGCAGCCTGGAGCGAAGTCAGACCGGCCGAAGAGCCTTCCCCTAGGAGATCCCTACTGCGAGCACGTTTTCTCCGGTCTGAAGGCGGCACCGCCGACGGACGCTGGTAAGGTGCCTTGGCCCGATGAGGTCAAAGACTAGTCCAGTTCATTAAGTGCGTCGTTCCGTAAGTCAGTACCACACTGCGGAGACGGCGCAGTTGGACCGCCGCCGTAGACCGCCGCGGTTTCCGAAACCGCAGCGATCTTCTCAGACAGGATGCCGCACTTGAGGAACGACGCACTAAGACATACTCACAACGGAGGGGGATCGCCGATGTCCAGTCAATTCCAGTACTTGTTTTCGCCGGTCAGGATCGGAAACCTGGAGATCAAGAACAGGGTAGTGAGCACTGCTCACGTCACCTTCTTTGCCGAGAACAATATGCCGAGTGAGCGACATGTCCACTATCATTCGGAGCGAGCAAAGGGGGGCGTGGGTCTAATCGTTCACGAAGCAGTCACGGTGCATCCCTCATCCTTCCCTTACGAAGGAATCATCTTCGGGTATGACGAACGGGTGATTCCCGGGTTCAAGCGCACAACCGATGCCGTGCACCAACATGATGCCAAGATCTTTTGCGAGGTTTTCCACAAAGGACGTCAGGTCAATAGCATACTCAGTCGTCGCAGCACGCTGGCTCCTTCAGCGACACGATGTATTCGGAATCGTGAGACACCGAAAGTGATGGAAAAGGAGGAGATTGAAGAGATAATTCAGGGCTTCGCCACAACGGCGCGGAATGTCCGAGAAGGCGGCTTTGATGGCGTGGAGTTGCACTGCACTCACGGCTACCTGCTGCAGCAGTGGCTCTCCCCCATCAGCAACAAGCGAACGGACGAATACGGTGGTAGTCTGGCAAACCGCGTGCGATTCGTGGTCGAGACTATCGACGCCGTGAGAGCGGCCGTGGGCAATGATTTCGTGGTGGGAATCAGGTTGGTGGGCGATGAGTTCACGCCTGGCGGCCTTACCCTCCGAGATATGCAGGAGATCGCACCACTCCTGACTGCCTCCGGCAAACTGGACTACATCAGCGTAAGCCATTCCACGTACTTCTCGCTTGAAATGGTCATACCACCCAGTTACGTCCCATTGGGAGCGTTTGTTAGCCTTTCTGCCGGCATCAAGGAGTCGGTAGAAGATCTGCCGATTATCGGCGTTGGCAGGATCAATGATCCCGTGCAAGCGGAAAAGGTTCTTGCCGATGGACACGCAGACCTGGTTGGTATGACACGGGCAAATATCTGTGATCCCCAATTAGCCAACAAGGCTAGAGATGGGCGATTGAATGATATCCGCACCTGCATCGCCTGCAATACCTGTATTGGCCGCGTATTCTCCCACAAACCGGTGACTTGCTTGCAGAACCCGGCGGTCGGCTTTGAGGTCACATGCGGGGTGGACGCTACCAAACCCGCTGCTGTCCGAAAGAAAGTCATGGTTGTAGGTGGAGGTCCCGCGGGTCTGAAAGCGGCAGAAACGGCGGCGATCCGCGGCCACGACGTGACCGTATATGAGAAGGATGGTGCCTTGGGCGGCCAGGTCGCACTTTCTGAGAAGGCGGCCAGCCGCCAGGAGTTTGCCGGCTCTGTTCGCAATTTGAAGAAATCGCTTGACGCCCTAGGGGTCAAGATTGTCCTCGATACGCCGGTAACCCCCGAGATCGTGAAACGAGAAAGCCCCGATGCGGTGATCGTCGCCACCGGCTCCGCCCCTGATCGCTCTGGCGCGTCGCCGCTGTTTCCTCAGATGGATGGTCTACCGGGCGCCGACCAGAGCAACGTCCTCACCTATCGTGATGTGCTCAAGGACGGAGCGAATGTGGGACAGCACGTGGTGATAATCGACGACGAATCGCATCATCGGGCGCCCGCCATCGCAGAACTCCTCGCCGACCACGGCAAGAACGTTCGCATCGTCACCGCACTACCCCGCCTGGGGATGGAGCTCGCCCCTAATCTGGAACAACCCTTCGTGTATCGGCTCTTACAGAGAAAAGGCGTGCATATCATGACAAACACGGCCGTGAAAGCCATTGAAGACAGCACGCTCATTACACTTGATCTGAATAACAACACGTCAGACAAGATCGAGGGGGTCGATAACGTGGTTCTCGTAATGGGCAGCGTGGCTGAAACAGCGCTATATCGCGCGCTGAAGGGACTGATCAAGGAGTTGTACTTGGTCGGGGATGCTTCTTCACCACGCTACGCCGTAGACGCGATGTTTGATGCGTTCCACGCCGGTCTCGCAGTCTAGTTGGGAAAGGCGTTAGCGCAAAGTTCTGGCCAGCATCTCTAGGCTCGTGGAGACCTCGTTGGCTCCAGGCGCGGATGCTGAGACTGGGTAGAGGGCATAGTCATGTATGGCTGGATGGGAACGATTCTGAGCGTGGATCTGTCTGATGGGCGGATTGTCAAAGAACCTTTGTCAGAGGCACTCGCAGCCAAGTATATGGGCGGCGAGGCCCTAGGCGTTAAGCTGCTTTACGAACGGACGCCTGCGGGAATTGATGCACTCGATCCCCGAATGCTGCTCTCTATCGGTGTTGGTCCTGGAACGGGCACGCTGATTCCAGGCTCGGGAAGAACGGAGGTGGTGACCAAGTCACCGCTGACGGGCATAACGATGGGGGATAGCAATGCCGGAGGCCATTTTGGTCCTGCCCTTAAGTATGCCGGCTATGACATACTGGTCGTGACGGGCAAGGCCGAGCACCCGGTCTATCTGTGGATAGACGATGACGACGTGGAGATCAGAGACGCGCGGCACCTTTGGGGCAAGGATGTCTACGAGACCGTGGAGAGCGTGCGCTCCGAACTGGACGACCCCAACATCCAGACGTTCTCGATCGGCCCTGCCGGCGAGAGTCAGGTGCATTTCGCGGGAATTCTGGCTAACTTCACGAGAGCAGCGGGCCGAAGTGGTACCGGGGCCGTCATGGGCTCGAAGAATCTCAAACTGGTCGCCGCGCGCGGTACCAAGCCCGTCAAGGTCAAGCGTCCCGAGGCGTTCTACAACGCGTGTTGGGGTGCGCGTGAAAAGCTGAGGAAGACCGCGCCTTTTCCTGCGATGCAGAAGATCGGAACGCCGATCTTCATCGAGATCTTCGATCACCTAGGATACTTGTCGGCTCTCAACTTCAAGGAGGGAGTCTGGGATGGTGCCAAGAACCTCTACGGAGATCTGCTGGTAAGGGATCTGGAGGTCAAGAGTCAGGGGTGCTGGGGTTGCCAGATCTGCTGTAGCCATATCTTACGAGTTAAGGATGGCCCCTACGCGGGGTTGGTAGTCGAAGGCGTGGAGTTCTTCGCGACCATGATGTTCGGATCGATGTTGGGAGTTCCCGACTATCGCTTCGTGGCCAAGGCGCAGGACGAGTGCTCCCGGTTAGGTCTCGATATCGCCAATACTGGCGGGATATTGGCATGGCTGTGCGAGCTGTATGAACGGGGGATCGTCTCCAAGGCAGATCTCGACGGTCTCGACTTCTCATGGGGAAACGAGGCATCGTTCCTGGCGATGACCAAGAAGATCGCCCGCCGCGAGGGAATCGGTGACCTCTTGGCGCAGGGCATTGTCCCGGCGGCGACGCAAATCGGAAAGGGTGCCGAGCAGTATACGACAAGCATTCTCAATCAGACGCCCCCTGAGGATTTCAAGAAGCGATACGGGGTTGCCCTTTGCCATATTACCTCGACCCGAGGCGCCGATCAGCAGAAGGGTCTGCCTCACGCCGAGATCCGTGGCGGGAATCCCGAGGCAGCGATAAGCCTCTTCGGGGATAAAGACGCGTTCAATACCGAGGTGCCGACCAAGAAACCCGAGGCGGTCCGATGGGTCGAGAATCGAGGCGTGGTCTATGACTCTCTGAGCATGTGCCGCTTCAACGCGCAGCGGCTGAGCGTCGATGGGCCGGACCTCGATGATATCGGCAGAATGCTTACCGCGCTCACCGGGATCGAATACACAGGGGAATCGCTCTGGCAGTTCGGCGAAATGGCGTACCGGCTGGAAATGGCCTACAACGCGCGGGAGGGCAGGCAGCGAGGCCACTTCAACTTTGACTTCGGGGGGGACAAGTGGACGAAACAAAGCTTCTCGAAGGGTCCCTGGACCGGAAAGAGATCGGACCCTGAAGTGATCAGTCGGATGGTGGACGAGTACTTGCGGATGCGTGGCTTCGATCCGATCTCCGCCTTGCCAACACGACAGGGACTCGAACATGTTGGTCTCTCGGACATCGCCGACGACATGGCAAGACTGGGACTACTGGTGGAATAACTCGTCAGACGGCGGGACTGGTGCGAAACGTGTCGCAAATGAGAGTAGTAGTTGGCTATCTAGGTCAGGTGCGCGTCAATATGTCCATATCGCGCGAGGAGCTCTTGCTTGAAGAGCATTCGGCAATTCGGGAGGCTGTTGAAGCTCTTCACCGTAAACACGGCGCTCGGTTCAGCAACGCTGCGCTCGATCGGCAAACTGGAGAGTTGAGCCCATATCTTGTCGTTACCGTCAACGGTGTTAACGCTTACGAGATTAAGGGACTGGATACCGTACTCTGTGACGGTGACGAGGTAGTATTCGTGCCACCGCTAACGGGTGGCTAGTCCAGAAACAGCCTGTGGAGGATTGAAGAATGGTTAAGCTCGCAGAAGACATGACCATGGACGACCGTTATCAGGCAGCTGTGCGAGCCGCCTTTGGCTACAACTGGGGGTGGTTCTCAATGGTCGAGAAAAGCCTTGGGCGGCCAGAAGCGATCAAGATGTTGCAGGAGCTGGCAAAGACCTTTGGCGACGCTTTGTCCAAGCAACACCTCGAGCAGTTTGGCGTGAAAACCATGGACATCCCGATGATGTCGAAGGTAGCCGATATCATTCATGCCTCGACAGGGTTCGTGGCGCCTTGGACGATCGACTCGACGTCGAGCGGTTTCGAGACGATAGAGTACTGCCCGCGCTGGGAGGCGGCCCCTGAAGAGTATAAGAAGGCGGGCATTTGCGCTGAGTGGTGCAAGACAAGCGCGTCTGCGATATATCAGGGTCTCAGCCAAGGCAAAGCGAAGTTCTCGATGAGGAAAGCGCGTCCTTACGGCGACCCGGTTTGCGTCTTCGCAATCGATCTTTAATCACGGAAGAGAGCGCGAAGAATCCGACAACTGGAAAGGATGGGTTGATGCGTGCCTATCTGCTTTCCCCTTCGCCTCAGACTCGGAGGGTGGATTGTGC
Organism: Chloroflexota bacterium; assembly: GCA_004297765.1. Lineage (GTDB taxonomy): Bacteria > Chloroflexota > Dehalococcoidia > FW602-bin16 > FW602-bin16 > FW602-bin16. The sequence continues at coordinate 45,698 of SCTZ01000173.1, forward strand.
GAGCTTTCTGCGGGGGACAATAATCGCCGGTACGCCTGCGGCAAGAGTGCGTCATGTCGTCGACCTTGATGATTTCAAGAGACGGTTGAAGGGGATTCGTGCGCACGCTCTCACCCATCTTGACCGATCGGTTGCCCAACTTATCGCGGCAATGGGCCAGCAGTTGCCTGCCGTCGACGTCTTCTACGCTGTCGATGCCAAAGCCGCCGTCGAGAAGATCACCGCAATTGCCGGGGAAACCAAGCCAATATCGATCAACAAGTCGGGACTTGTGGGCAACGAGCTTGCATCGTTGTTGCGTGAGCGCGGGTTTCCCGTGGCGGAATCGTATTACGATCAGTTTCCTGAGACATCAGGCCGATTCTCGTCCGGTTGGGAGCTACCGGAACTCGATAACGAGTGGATTGCCGCGTCTTTTTCGCAATTTCAGCGAGCCACTGGTACGCCCCGTAACTTGCGCCGTGTCATCGCACTTCTGGGCGTGAGCGCGATCTCAGCCGATAACGGCTCGATCTTCTTCGTTCAGCACTTTTACAACATCCAGACCCTGCTAGCAGAAGCCGAGGACATCGTGTTCGTAGCCGGTCTGGAGAAGATTCTACCGAGCAAGGAAGAGGCTGAGTTTCAGGCGCGGTGCACGGCGGTTTTCGGCGCCAAAGCGGCGCTGATGGGTCTGAAGCCAAAAAACGACGGCAGGGGGAGGACAGACGACGTCGCAGAATGGGACAAGTCGCCGGCGCAGCATCAGCGCGTCCATCTAATCATTATGGACAACGGTCGGCGCACTATTCTGTCTGGCCTCTACAGGGAGCTTCTCACCTGCATTGGATGCCGAGCCTGCGTCGAGGAATGTCCGACGCAGCGGTATTTCGGTGGCTGGACGCGAATGAACCCGCGCGAGTACCTGATGTACAGCCTGACCGACGCTTCTGCGACGCCGGACCTGTGTTCTCTGTGCAACCAATGCCACCATCGGTGTCCCTTGGGCATAGACATTCCTTGGATGGTCTCGCGACTGCGAGGCGAAAGAGCGGAGAGAGGGTGGCCCTCTTTGCAGCGATTGATGCTCGCGAATCCGCAAGCGTTGGGCAAGGTCGGGACTGGTGCCGCACCCCTGGTGAATCGCGCCCTCCAGAACGGAGTCATTCGCGGTTTGATGGAAAAGACGGCAAAGATCGACCATCGCCGGCACGTGCCCCGGTATGTTCGAGGGAGCCGCTTTCCCGATGTGAAACGAAAGGACATTGGCGGACGCAAAGTGGCCTATTTCGTCGGTTGTTGGGCACGATACAGCGAGCCATCGGTCGCGGATGCGATGCTGGCGGTTCTGCAACGTTGCGGCATCGAGGCGATCTGTCCGGATGAACACTGCTGCGGTGTGCCTCAGTTGGCGAATGGCTTCGTAAAGGAAGCGCGGCGGAATGCTGACCAAAACGTGCGTACGCTTAGTCTCCTTATTAATAGCGGCTTCGACATTGTCTCCACCTGTCCGTCGTGCACCTTGGCGCTGAAGCAGAAATACTCGCAATTGAGCACGCTCGATGCGGCGCGAGAGGTGGCCGAGCATACCTATCACTTCAGCGAGTACCTGCTGATGCTTCGCGATCGGGGCGAGCTTGACTTGGGGTTTGAGGAGACAAATAAGAGTATCGGATTCCACACTCCTTGTCATCTCAAGACGCAAGACCTGGAAGGCACGGTGGTCGAGCTCCTAAGTTTGATCCCAGGCGCGCGCGTTCAATACCTGAATCGTGGCTGTTGCGGTATTTCCGGCACCTTCGGCTTCAAGTGCGGGGGATATCTCAAGTCTATGGAGATCGGGAAACCCTTGTTTGACGCCTTGGGGAATCCCGAGCTGGCGCAGATCAGCACGGACTGCGGAACCTGCAAGCTCCAGATGGAGCAGGGTGGCGGGCGCAGTGTGACTCATCCTATAGCCATACTGCAAGAAGCAATGGCGCACCGCGCAGGTTAGCGCACAATTACATCACGCTGCGAATGGTTACAGGAATGGAGGACGTCGTGGTAAGCAAAGTACTGGTTGTTGACCCGTCGAAGTGCAGTGGATGCCGAGTGTGTGAGAACGTGTGTTCGTTCACGCATACGCTGGAGTGCAACCCTGCTAGGGGGCGAGTTAGCGTCGTGAAACTGGAAGCGGCAGGGATCGATTTTCCGGTAATGTGCAGGCACTGCGAAACGCCCTTGTGTGAAAAGGCTTGTCCGGTTCCTGGCGCAAACCGTCGCGACACTGCCACTGGTGCGATGAAGATCGAGTACGACCGATGCATCGGTTGCCGCTATTGTATGATCGGCTGTCCTTTTGGAGCGATCTCTCTCGACATTAGCACCCAGAAAGTCATTAAGTGCGATCTCTGCGACGGCGATCCGAAGTGTGCCAAGTGGTGTCCAGAAGGGGCCATTTCCTACGTCAGAGCCGATCGCGCGAATATGTTGCCCAAGCACGGCTGGGTCACGAACATGGCGCCGGCCCTAAACGCGGCCAATAGCGCACAGACGGAGCCGTAATTCTCGCATCGTCAACGTTGGGTGCGGAAGGAGTCGACGACGATACATGAGAGCTGTGGAACAGGCAATGTCGATTATCGAAAAGGCGCTAACGGAAGGTCGAGTGGCATTGACCGAAGTTGAGTCAAAAGCACTGCTGGCTGCCTACGGCATTCCGACCACACGACTCGGTCTGGCTAACAACGTCGACGAAGCGGCCGAGATCGCGAGATCGATAGGATACCCGGTCGCGATGAAAATAATCTCGCCAGACATTTTGCACAAGAGTGACGTCGGTGGTGTGAGGCTAGACGTGCGCTCCGAAGAAGAGGCCATGGTGGCCTATGAGGAGACGGTCGCCTTGGCGCGGCAGGCCCGGCCGGAAGCAAGAATTGAGGGCGTCTCGGTTCAGGAGATGATTGTGGAGACGGTCGCCGAGGTGATCGTCGGGGCAAAGCGCGATCCGGTATTTGGCCCGGTGATTCTGTTTGGTTTGGGTGGCGTGTGGGTGGATTTGATGCGCGACTTCTCACTCCGGGTCGTGCCTTTCGATCAGATGGAGATTGCCGCTATGGTCGAGGAGATAAAAGGCTATCCCCTGCTGGTCGGGTACCGCGGAAGCGAGCCGGCCGACGTGGCTTCCCTCGCAAATGTTATCTCGACAATTGCTCGTTTGATGGAAGATCTCCCTCGGATCGTGGAACTGGATCTAAATCCCGTCTGTGTGAGGCCGGACGGTCGCGGCGCGATAGTGGCGGATGCTCGAGTGTTGCTTGACAGTGCAAATAAGTCGTGACCCTCTTTACTAGTTGATGGGAGGCAGGTCAGTAAGATGCTCAGCACAGAAGAGGCGATCAAAGCCTTGCTCAATCCAGACTCCGTTGCGGTGGTTGGTGCCACCAAGGATGCTACGAAGATCGGTGGCCGCCTCCTCAATTACATGCTCAAACACGGCTACGCGGGCAAGCTCTATCCGGTTAACCCTCGGGAATCGGAGATTCTGGGATTCAAATGCTATGAGAATATCGCCGCGATTCCAGAGCCGATCGACCTTGCCTGTCTTGTCGTTTCGGCCCAAGCCGCCATTCCCTTGCTGCAGCAATGTCCTGCCCGGAAGGTGAGGGCGGCGACGGTCTTTGCCTCCGGGTTCGGCGAAGCTGGGCAAGTAGACGCCCAGAGGGAGTTGGTGAACGTCGCAAGAGAGAAGAGCATAAGGTTGTGCGGGCCCAATAGTATTGGCGTGGTGAACCCCAACGACCATGCTTGTACGAGCTTCAGCCCACTACTGGATGCCGACACCACCCTAGGAGGCGATATCGCCTTCGTCACGCAAAGTGGTGCGCTAGGAGGATCGCTTGTCAGCCAGGCTTGGGAGCGCGGTATCGGCTTCCGATGCATGATAAGCTCCGGCAACGAAGCTGATCTCGACACGAGCGACTACATCAGATACCTCGCCGGCGATTCTGAGGCAAAGGTAATTGCCCTCCTTGTGGAAGGTGTCAAGGACGCAGCGAAGTTCAAGGAGGCGGTACAGCTCGCGATCAAGGCTGGCAAGCCTGTGGTGGCGTACAAAACGGGACGATCTCCGATAGGTAAGCTGGCTGTCCAATCGCATACGGGCAGCCTTGCCGGCGAAGAAGAAGTTTATCTGGCGGCATTCAGGCAATGGGGCGTGATCAGAGCGCCTCAGGTGACGGACGTGTTCGATATTGGGATGGCGCTGGCCTGGTTGCTGATGCCGAGAGGAAACAAGGTGGGGATTGTGTCCACCTCCGGTGGCGCTTGCAGCGTTGTCGCCGACGTCTGTTTTGACTTTGGGCTGGAAATCCCGGCATTGACGGCGGAGACGGGAAGCGCCCTCAGGCAGATCGTCCCGTCATTCGGTGTTACCACGAACCCGGTCGACGTGACAGGCCAAATGATGACTACTCCCGAGAAATATCGGGACGTGTTCCGGACGGTGTTGGACGACCCGGGCATCGATAGCCTGATCATAATGCTCACGATGGTAACAGACCCTTGGTCGCTGATCCTGGCGCGCGACATTGTCGAGTTAAGTAGAACCTCCGCGAAGCCAATTTGTGTGGCATGGACGGCCTCGAGATCCCTCGCGGTGCAGGGAATCGAGTTCCTCATGAAACACAAGGTTCCCGTCTACTCAACACCCGAGAAGGCCGTGCTGGCCATGAAAGGAATGGCCGACTTCACCACGTTTTCGAGGAAAGTGATGGGAGGGTCTCTCGCCGCGGGCTAGACGTCCAGTCCCACGATAATTGGAGGATGAACGATGGGAAAGCTTGACGGAAAGATAGCGGTCGTTACGGGCGCCGGATCAGGGATTGGCAGGCAGATCTCCCTGCTCTTTTCTGGTGAAGGTGCGAAGGTGGTCGTCGCCGACGTCGATCTGGCTATGGCAAAGGCAACGGTAGAATCGATCGCCCAGTCTGGAGGCCAAGCGATACCGACTAGAACCGACGTATCCTCCGCCCTCGACGTGCAGGAGTTGTTTGGAACTGCGGTCCGGCAATTTGGTACGTTGCACGTGTTGGTAAACAATGCGGGAATCGTCGTCCGCAAGCGCTTCGAAGACTACACAGAGGAGGATTGGGATAGAACCTATCGGGTGAATCTGAAGGGCTTCTTCCTTTGCTCCAAGTACGCCGTGCCGATCATGAGGGAGGCCGGGGGAGGAAAGATCGTCGCCGTTGCTTCCATCTCGGCCGACGTCGGTTACGGCCCTGCCCCCTATTGCGCCAGTAAGGGGGCGATAGAAGCATTGGCACGGCAGATGGCAGCAGAGCTCGCCGCATCCAGGATCAACGTGAACTGCATTAGCCCGGGGACGACGGAGACAGCAATCACCGCCGATACCCTGGGCAATCCGGTGATAAGGACAGGCGCCTTGCGTCTCATGCCACTAGGACGCTTCGGCCTACCGATGGATCTGGCCAAGGCAGCGCTTTTCCTTGCCTCGGAGGATGCCGAGTTTATAACCGGCGTGAATCTGCCCGTTGACGGGGGGCAAAGCTCGTCAAGGCCCCTCGCCGGATAGCAGAATTCCGACATGCTCTATCGAACCGTCATTACGAGAGCGTCTAGGCATATTGCAGATCGCAAGCCAACGTTGGATCAGATCGGTCTGGTGACAACTGAACTGCTGAAGGAGGAAGAAATGCTGGTAAGAATGTCCCGATGGGTGCTTCTCTCCGGTCTCGCCATTGCCGTTCTCTTAATATCTATTGGCTGCGGCGGTGGTGCTAGTGAAGAAGGCGTAGTCAAGATCGGGTTCAACGATGGCATAACCGGCGCTATCGGGTCCGTCGGAACCCCCGCTTTCGAGGGGGCGCAACTGGCGATTGACAAGATCAATGGGGCCGGCGGGATCAATGTCAACGGGAAGAAATACAAGCTGCAACTGGTTTCCTATGACAATCGTGGTGATCCCAAGGAAGCGGTTGCCATCACTGAGAAGCTGATCACGAAGGACCAGGTGAAGTTCATTTTTGGGCTCACAAGCAGTCCATCGGCAATGCCTTCCCAAGAAATCACGAATAAGAACAAGGTGCTGGCATTCTCGGCTTCGACGCAAATAGAGACCATCCTAGGAAAGCCAGAGACCGCATACCTGTTCAAGACCCTCGGTGGTGAGGGACCACCGTACGGCAAGGCTGTTGGGTATGTGCCCTGGGCGGTGAAGAAACTCGGCATCAAGAATATCGCTCTCATGTCACCTTTGGATGTTGTTGGCGATACCTTCGACAAACTCTACGCGGCGACCTTTGAGGAGAATGGCGTCAAGGTGGTCGCGAGAGAGCGCTTTGAGCGTGCTGGAGCAGACTTCTACCCGCAACTGACAAAGATCAAGGCAGCGAATCCCGAGGCACTGGCAGTGTCGTATACCGACGAGGATGCGTTGAAGGTATTCCGGCAAGCGCTAGAGCTGGGGGTTACCAAGAAACTGGTCGGCATATCTTCGACGACCGTAGCCGTGGCAAAGGAGTTTCAGGGCAAATTCACAGACTACACTTTCGTAATTTCGACGCGGAACTTCGACACGGACGATGCGACGATCAAGCAATACCTCGCCGATTACAAGCAGAAATTCGGTAAAGATGCCGGCTCCAGCGTCTACTTTTCCCTATATTACTACGATCCAATCATGGTGCTGAGCAAGTCCATGGAAAAAGCCGGAACAGTGGACAATGCTGACAAGATCGCCGAGGCACTTCGTGGGATGGAGTACAAGGGCGTGATGAGCTACTGGGTCGATCCCAAGATCAACTACTTTGCCCACGGGTTTGACGTTGGCTACGTTGGCTCGGACGGCAAAGTGAACTACGATCGAGTCGAGGTCAGGTAAGGTTTGGCCGGGGGCGCTCGCTCCCGGCTCGCCGCCATCATTCGAGCAAGGCTGTTTATCGTTTGGAGCAGACCGCGTCGTTCCAGTGCCCACCGACTATTGTCTAGGAGATTCTAGATGGAGAGCATCGTACCGCAACTGATCAACGGGCTGCTCGCAGGTAGCATCTATGCGCTCATCGCCCTGGGGTTGACTATGACCTTCGGCATTCTGGGCGTGGTGAATTTCGCCCACGGTGAGATCATGATGGTCGGCAGCTACGTTGCTTTTATCGTCGCCGCCGGGCTCGGCGTCAACTTCTTCATCGCGCTAGTGATCGCGATATTGGCTGTCGCCGCGCTCGGATGGATCATCGAGCGGAGCACCTTTCGGTATACGCGCGAATTGCCGATGAATGGTCTCATTATGTCTATTGGGTTGGTCGCCATCATCCAGAACGGTGTCATGTCTGTTTTCGGGGTGGACGTGCGCTCCATCCGACCGACCTTCCCTGAAAGCATATCCCTCTTTGGCGCATCGTTTGCCGGCCAACGCCTCTTCGCCTTTCTACTGATCGTAGGGCTGATGATCGGGTTTCAACTCTTCTTGAAGCGGGTCAAAACTGGGAAGGGCATTCGCGCGGTTGCTCAGAACTCCGAGGCCGCAGCACTGATGGGAATCAATGTCGATCGTGTCATGTTGTTCAGCTTCGTCATCGGCGCCGCTCTCGCCGGGATCGCCGGAGCGCTCGTGGCGACCATGTTTATTGTCACACCGTTTATTGGCGTCTCCTACGTGTTGAAAGGCTTTGTGGTCATCGTACTGGGAGGGCTAGGCAGCATTCCCGGCGCCATTTTGGGCGCCTTCATTCTAGGAATAGTGGAGAGCTTCGGTGCTGGGTATATATCTACTTCTATCAAGGACGGATTTGGCTTTGCCCTGCTGCTTCTCGTGCTGTTCCTTAGGCCTTCCGGTCTACTCGGACGACAGTCGAGGTGATGCATCGTGCATGATCATTCGGTGAGTCTTTCGCGCATCTCTGCTGCGGGATCTTTGCGTCCAAACGTACGGTCTGCGATGCCACTGATAGTCCTTGCTTTGGCTATAGTAGTCCCCTATTTCTTCGCAGGCGACAGATACATCCTGCACAATCTAATAGTGATAAGCCTCTATGGCGTTTTGACCCTGAGCCTGGGTCTGGTGATGGGCTATAGCGGGCAGTTCTGTCTGGCACAGGCCGCTTTCCTCGGCATCGGTGCCTACACGTCAACGCTGCTGATGCAGAATCTGAATCTGCACTTTGGGCTCGCCTCGGCGGCTGGAGCAGTCGCCGCCGCGGTTGCCGCGCTGATGATCGGCTATCCTTCCCTGCGCCTGAAGGGAATCTACTTCGCGATGGCAACTTTTGCTTTTGGCGAATTAGTGGTCTTGGTGCTCAAGAACTGGACGGACGTCACTAAGGGTGTCTATGGCATCAGTATCACGCGCCGTCCGGATCCAATACCGATCCCCTTCGGTGGACAGATATCTTTCGAGTCGAACCTTGCCTTCTACTACTTGACCCTGGCGGCACTTGTTATCACCTTCATCGTAATCCGCCAGCTAGTCAATTCGCGCTTTGGGCGAGCCCTGCTGGCGATCAGAGAAGACGAGGAACTGGCACAATCGATCGGCGTTGCGCTCACCAAGTATAAGATGATCGCCTTTGCTATTGGGGCGCTGCTCGCGGGCATGATGGGTGGCTTCTACGCCACATATCTCACTTTCATCATTCCGGATTCGTTCGGCATCGACGAGTCACTGAAGATGGTGATGATCGTGCTTATTGGTGGCAGTGGTACTCTGGCTGGACCTATTGTCGGCTCGGCGGTACTGGTGGCGCTGCCGGAGATGCTCGAGATCCCACCCACGGCGCGAATGATAGCCTACGGCATCGTGCTGATACTGTGCATTCGTTTCTTGCCTCAAGGAATAGTGGGCACACTAAGTATGCTTGGCAACCGCCGGACTCGACTTGATGGTTCGCAGGGAACGAAAGGAGAATGGCCAACTACAGTCTTAGATAAGGATGGACGCGATGGCCAGTCTTGAAATCAAAGACATAACGCGGGATTTCGGCGGACTAAGGGCGCTACACAGCGTGACGGCATCATTGGGCGAAGGAGAGATACTGGGGCTCATTGGGCCTAACGGCGCTGGCAAGACGACGCTGTTCAATGTCATCAGCGGCTTCATGCGTCCCACGGTTGGAAGCATCATCTGGAAGGGCCACGATATCACCAAGCTTCGCCCGGACAGCATTGCGCCGATGGGTGTCGTGAGGACGTTCCAGAGCCTCAAAGTGTTTCGCGGCATGAGCGTGCTCGAGAACATCATGATTGCCGGCCATATTGCCAGTAGCGCTGGAGTGCTGGATGCCCTCGTGAGCACGGCCATGGCTAGAAAGGAGAGCGCACTGGGAAAGGAAAACGCGCGGCGCGTCCTCGATTTCGTAGGCCTTACGCACGTCAGCGGCGAGCTGGCCAAAAACTTACCCTATGGTCTGGGGCGCAAGTTGGGCGTGGCGATAGCGCTTACCTGCTCGCCACAAGTTCTGCTTCTCGACGAGCCGGCAGCGGGCCTCAACGTCGATGAGACCGCCGATATGGCCGACCTGGTCGGAAGGATTCGCGGGCAGGGAACGTCCGTATGTCTGGTGGAGCACGACATGCACTTCTTGATGGGGGTGGTGGATAGGGTGATCGTGCTAAACGCGGGCAAGATCATCGCCAATGGCACCCCGGCGGAAGTGCAGCGAAACGAGGAAGTGATCAAGGTTTATCTGGGAGAGGGCCGAAGAGGTGTTAAGGTTAGAGGGCGTTAGCAGTAGCTATGGCTCGGCTGAAGTACTGAAGGGTATTTCCCTCGAGGTTGACGAGGGGGAATTCGTCTGCGTTCTAGGCGCCAATGGCGCCGGCAAGACGACGTTGCTGCGTACGATTTCTGGCTTGATGAGGCATCGTCGAGGCAGTATTACCTTCCTTGGCAAAGACATCTCCGGCGCCGGTTCCGATGCCGTAGTCAAGATGGGGATTGTGCATGTGCCTGAGGGGCGGCAGATCTTTCCGGACATGACGGTCATCGAGAACCTTGAGATGGGGGCCTACTCGAGACGTGACCGACAAGGCATCACCGAAGACCTGGAGCGGGTATTCACGCTATTTCCGAGGCTACGGGAGAGACACAAACAGACAGGCGGATCTATGAGCGGTGGTGAGCAACAGATGTTGGCCATCGGCCGCGGGCTAATGGCGAGGCCCAAGGTATTCCTGCTCGACGAGCCATCCTTGGGCTTAGCGCCACTGGTGGTAGAACACATCTATGACGTCATCTTCGACATTCACAAGCAGGGCACGACCATCTTGTTGGTCGAGCAGAATGCTCCCCTCGCATTGGACGTGGCGAACCGAGGCTACATTCTGGCAAGTGGTCGGATTCTGCATAGCGGTAGCGCTGCTGAACTCGCGGCGGACGAGGCTGTCCAGCGGGCGTATCTTGGTGTTTAGGGATCTGTGGGCGCCTATCGTTGCTCACGCACTGGTATCCCTAATTCAAGGGCTGCAGACATTCATGACGGCGTAACGAGAGGTGGGCAATGACGGATGTTGAGTGGCGTCCCTTGATGTCGCACGAGAAGCAGAGTGAGCTCTATAGCGCATACTGGTCCGAACTTGACAACGCACATGAAAACGGCAGGCCGGTAGTCTGGTGTATGGGCATGGCGCCACAGGAGATATTCAGAGCGGTCGACGCCGTGATTCTTTTTTGCGACAACTTCGGAGCGACTTTAGCAATGGCGGGGATCAGCCAGGAGCTTTGTGAGGTGGCGGAGACGAAAGGTTTTACGATGGAGCTCTGCTCCTACGCCAGAGGGCACATAGGCGCCCAGCTCACCGGTCGCAACCCACAGGGAAAGCCGCTGCGTAAGCCGGACATGATAGTCTACCCCAGCAGCCGATGCACTATATACGATGGTTGGGCCAAGGTATTCAAGGATATGTACCCGGACGTACGTCTGGTCTCCATCGATGTCCCAGCGCTGAACGATGGCATGAGCGAGGACGAACAGGACGGGGCGCACGCCTACGTGAAGCGCCAGCTTCTAGAGATCATTGAGCTCATCGATAACCGATGGGGACATCGCTTCGACTATGACCGCCTCGCCGAGATGGTTGGCAACACGGGAGCGGCCGGACGCGGCCTCCTCGCGATGCATCAGACCATGCGGATGGTCCCAGCGCCAGTTAGCACGATCGATATGTTCTTTAATTTGTTCCCATTATTCTCGTTGCGAGGACGGCCTGAGCCCGCCTTATACTACGCCGAGGCCAAGGCCGAAATCGATCAGCGAATCGCCGAAGGCTTCGCCGCCGTGCCACAGGAGAAGTTCCGTTTGTACTGGGACGGCGTTGCTATCTGGACCCGACTGCCCGAGCAATTCCGTCAGATTGCCCGCCACCGTGCAGTGTTAGTGTCCTCGGTCTATTCCAACGGTAACGCCGAAAACAGCGCGCGGTGTGACGCGGCCCGCCCTCTTGACTCGCTGGTTGATACGATGTTGTGGTCGTTCACCAACCTTGGTCTACAAGGCAAAACCGAGCTTATCAGTCGGCTGGTTACGGATTTTCACGCCGACGGTATCATCATGCAGGTTAGCCGAAGCTGCAAGCCTTACTTCGTCGGCGAGCGGATGTTCATCAAGAAAGTAGCCGAGCGAACGGGGGTGCCTTACGTCGAGGTGCCTGGCGACATGGCTGATCCCAGGATGTACTCTTGGCAAGAGATCGAGGACCGCATCGAGGCTTTCTTGGAGCGCTTGGCGGGCAGCTAGAGCCTCGCCATTGGCCGTCTCGCCATCGGCCATCGGTGTTTCCGGAGATCCTCATAGGAGACGTGCTGCGATGCAAGAAGACGTAATGGAGTTCGCGGACATCGTGCGTCGCCCCTACGCGGCAATAGCTTCGGCAAAAGAGAAGTCCGGGAAGTGCGCCATCGGCTGCTTCCCAATGTATGTACCCCACGAAGTGGTCGACGCTGCGTGGATGCTGCCGGTCGACATCTATGGTGGCAGTGGTGGGATGACCGTCGCGGCTGAATATTTCGAATCGATTAACTGCTATCCAATGCGTAATGCCTTCGAGTTGCTGCTAACTGGCCAGCTCAGCGTCTTGGATGGCGCGATCTTCGGCACCACGTGCAACGCTGCCAAATCCGGAGGCGACATCTGGCGAAGCCTCCGGGTGCTTCCACACTTTCACCAGTTGACACTTCCTAACAGGGTAAGGGGAGCGCATGCGCTAGAATACTTCCAGCAGCAGATCGAGCGATTGTGCGAATCCCTAGCAGTCTGGGGCGGCCGGACAATTGGCAGGGAGGAGCTCGCCGCCTCAATTAGGCGCTACAACCACAGCCGCAACCTACTGGAACAGCTCGCCGAGATTAGCCAGCAACATCCGGAGATGTTGACCCCACAGGACTTTACCATTGTCCGCGCCGCAGGCAGCTTCATGCTTCGGTCTGATTACGTAAGTCTCCTCACTCGCCTACTGGCGGATATCGCAGCTAAAACGTCTGATAGCGAAGAGGAATGGGTGGGGCTGGCACTAGTTGGTAACCCCTGTGATATGCCACTGTTCGAGCTACTGTCCATCATTCATGAAGCGGGCGCTGTGGTCGTAGCGGATGAAACCACATCGGGAAGGAGGGCGTGGGTTAAGGTTTCTGAGAGGTTAGAGCCTATCGCTGCGTTGGCCCGACGGTACCTCGACATGCCGCCATGTCCCACGCAGTGCGATGATAACATGGATGCGCAGTACGAATACCTGCTTGGTCTGGCGACGACCGGCAGAGCACTGGGTGTGGTGTTTGTGCGGCCATTGTACTGTGATCCGGCGGGAATGGTCTACCCGGTGCTCGCCAACCGGCTCAGCGCGGCAAACGTTCCAACCCTCCGTCTGGATCTGGATGGACGGGAAGGAGCGCGGGGCCAGGTCCGAACTAGGCTGCAGGCGTTCGTCGAGATGGTGAGGAGGTAGGCATAGAAGATCACGCTGTGGTGAAGGTCCAAAGCACCACCTGGTGCCAAGTAGCCATCTCATGAGTGACACGCGTCGGGTACTGTTGTGGCGATAGTCTAGTTAAGAGAAAAAGCAGGAGGAAGAGGAGTATCCCATGAGTCGAAAGCTTGATTCGCACGTAAGACTTGCCGGGATCATGTTGTTCATCGTAACCTTGCTGCTGTCCGCTTGCGGGGCACCGTCCGCGGCGCCAACAACCAAGGCGCCTGCTGCCCCCGCACAGTCCGCGTCGGCGCCCGCGGCTTCTGCGCAGCCCTCGTCCGCGGCGCCCGCCAGCGAGACTATTAAGTGGGGTGCCCTCGATGGTCTAACTGGCAACATCGCCTCCGTTTCCGTTCCCGCGCAAGAGGGAGCCCAGGTTGCCGTGGCGAAGATCAATGCCGCTGGCGGCATCAAAGTCGGAGGCAAGAGCTACAAGATCGAGCTAGTCACGTATGACAATCGAGGTGACCCCAAGGAATCGGTCGCTGGTGCCGAGAAGCTGATCTCCAGAGACGGCGTCAAGGTAATCGTCGGTCCATCTTTCAGCGTGGCAACGCAACCGACACAGGAAATCACCAACAGAGACAAGGTGATCCTGCTGACTCCAGCCCAGATCGTCGAGAGCTATCTGGATAAGCCGGATAAGAAGTGGATCGTCAAGTCTCTTGTCGGTGAGGCGCCGCCTTATGGCAAGGCCGTGTTTATGCCAGCGTACGCCAGTAAGGAATTGAACCTCAAGAGCATCGCGATAGCCTCGCCAAACGATGAGGTTGGGACGACCATCGCCAAGCAGTACAAAGAAGGATTCGAGAAGGCAGGGGTGAAGGTAACCGCGGTCGAGCTCTTTGACCGCAAAGCCGCCGATTACTACCCTGAGCTTACTAGAATCAAGGCCACCAACCCTGAGGCTCTGGGTGTGGCCTACGTTGACGAAGATGGCAAGAAGTGGTTCCGGCAGGCGGTGGAGCTCGGTATCACGAAGAAACTGGTGGGTATATCTTCGATGACGCCGGCCGCGATCGCCGGCATCGAGGACAAGATCACCGACTACGTGATTTCCTATGCCACAAAGAACCTGGCGAATGATACGCCTCAAATCAAGCAGTTCAAGGACGAGTATAAGCAGCTATTCGGCCGCGACCTCGACGCCTCGAAATTCGCGTTGCTCTACTACTACGAACCGATTCAGATGCTTGTGAAGGCGATGGAAAAGGCCGGCACCGTTACCGACACAGACAAGATAATCGATGCCTTGCGTGGCTCAGAGTTCAAAGGGGTCATGACTTACACGGCGCTCAAGGACCAGGGACTGTTGGCGCATGGCTTTGATGCTGCGCACATTACTTATCCCGGTGGAAAGGCCACGTTCTCTAGCCTCGGCCTGGGCGCTCAGTAGTTGGTCTGCTAGCCACGTTCAATTCGCTCGTCTAGGAGACTTCGGTGCCGCCGGGTCTCCTAGACGAGGAAGTCACGGATCCGGGTCGGTTGAGGACGCGCTTCGATACCGCCAACGGGTCTTGACCACCAGATCCGCCTTTCAAAGTCCGTGGGGGCAAGGAGGAGCTAATGGCACCTATCGACCGGGTGGCTATCAAGAAGACGTCCTGCGCCCTATGTCCGGCTGCTTGCGGCGTAGAAGTGCATGTTGTTGGCGGGAAGGTAACGAAGGTTCAAGGCGACCGGGAGAGCCCAATCGGGCGAGGAAAGGTGTGCCCCAAGGTCGCCGGTGCGGTGGACCTGCACTACCATAAGGACCGCCTGAACTATCCCCTGAAGAGAATCGGCAAGCGCGGCGAAAGCCACTGGCAGAGAATATCGTGGACAGAGGCGATCGGCGAGATCGCCGAGAAGCTGGCGTCCATCCGCGACCGTTTCGGCCCGGAAGCACTCGTATATCTCGGCGGGACGTACCGCCCACCCGGCGACTGGGCGGCCTGGCGCTTCTGCAATCTGTTCGGCTCGCCCAATATCTTCGGACAGGGCAAGAACTGCGGCCAGGCTGAGTTCGTGGCCGAATGGGCAGTATACGGCAGGGAGACGATAGGCAACATGCCCGTGCCGGGCCTGACGAAGTGTGTCGTTCTGTGGGGAGTGAACCTGCCCGAATCCCGACACCTATGGTGGCAACCGATGTTGAAAGCCAAGAAAGCGGGTGTCAAGTTTATCGTGGTCGACCCGAGGTACACCGAGACGGCAGCAGAGGCGGATATCTGGCTCCAGCTTCGGCCATCGACCGATGGGGCACTGGCGCTGGGGATGCTCCACGTCATTGTCGAGGAGGAGCTCTACGACAAAGCGTTCGTGGAGCAGTGGTGCTTGGGGTTTGACGAGATCAGACGATGTGTAGCGGACTACCCCCTCGAGAAGGTTGCCAAGATCACTAACGTTCCAGCGGAGAAGATCGCGGAAGCCGCCCGACTGTATGCCAAAGACAAGCCTAGCATCTTATCGTTCGGAGTGGCCGCATGCCATCTTGGGAGTGGAGCTGCCAAATCGGCTGTGCTGGGCAAGTCTCTGTTGCGCGCGATTACCGGCAACTTGGACATACCAGGGGGCCACGTGTTCAACGAGGGTTTGAAGGAGTTGCGGTGGCCGCAGGAGTTGTATTGGGATTACCTCGTGAGCCACCCGCTCCGAAAGCACGACAACGTTTCGGCCGACGAGTTCCCGGCGGCCTCGGTGAAATCCTATGCCCTCTTCCGTGAGGCGATGAGCAAGATCTATCCTCATGGGTGCATGGCCAGCCAATACATGCGATGGGTCAGTCCGACCCTGCTTTGGCCCGCCATCTTGGAGGGCAAACCCTATCCAATCCGTGCCGTTATTACCCAGTCTGGAAATCCTTTGGTCACGTTGGCGGGGAGCCGAGCCATGCGCGACGCCCTGGTGGACGACAAACTAGAGCTCCACGTGGGCATGGATCTATTCATGAGCCCCACCATCCAGTTGGCAGACTACGTCCTACCGGCAGCAGACTTCATGGAACGGCCTGATATCCGCCTCCGATGGGGGCTGGCCGATGAATGGGTTTGCGGTGAGCAAACCGTCGCGCCGTTGTACGAGCGGCGTGACGATTACCAGTTGTGGCGGGACCTAGGCGTCCGCCTGGGGCAGGAAGGGTATTGGCCCGACATGTTGGAAGGTATGCTCGATCGGTTTCTTGAGCCGACCGGTCAAACCTTCGGCGATTTCGTGGCGAGGAAGGACTTCTACCAGATGCGACCGCCACGACCGGGAAAGTACAAAGAGCAGGGCTTCGCCACCTTCTCGGGGAAGGTGGAACTGGTGCCCAGCATTCTCGCCAAGCTTGGCTATGACCCGCTGCCCACCTACGAAGAGCCGCCACAGAGCCCCTATCGCACGAAGGACTTGGCTAAGGAGTATCCACTGATATTGATCAGCGGCTCGCGGGTGCGCTGGTTCACGCACTCCACACTCAGGCAGATACCGCGCCTGCGGCGCAAGCATCCTGACCCGATTCTCGAGATAAACCCTGACACGGCAGGAAAGTTGGGGATTACCGATGGGGACTGGGTTTTTGTGGAGACGACGGTTGGCAGGGTGAAGCAGAAGGCGCGACTGACGGCTGGGATTTCGCCGGAAGTGGTGCACGCCGACGGCTATTGGTGGTTTCCGGAGAAGCCGGCTGAGGAGCCAACGCTATTTGGGGTATGGGAAAGCAATATCAACTCGATTATCCCAGACGCACCCGAGATCTGTGACTATGCAGGCGACCACTTCTTCCGCGGCCCACTGTGCAGAGTGTACAAGGCATCGTAAGTTGTCGTGGGCTAAACGTGGCCTGACACTACTAGGCGGAAAGGATTTCTAGAGATGATCAAGGGGCTGCATCACGCGAGCTTTGCCGTCAGCAACTTGGCGAGGTCGATCGCTTTCTATGAAAGTCTGGGCTGTGAGGTGCTGTGGCAAGAGGATAAAGAGGGTGAACGCTTCAGCGCTACTGTGGGTATTCCCGAAGCAAGAGGGAAGGTGGCGATGCTCAGGATAGGTGATAATCGGGCTGAACTATTCCAGTACATAAACCCGACCGGGCGGCCCCATGATAGAAGAAACTGCGACATCGGCGCCGGACACTGGTGCTTCAGCGTCACCGACATCAACGAGCATTACGAAGCGCTCCTTGCCAAGGGCGTCAAGTTCAATTCCCCGCCTCGGACAATCGAGTCAGGTGCGCTCAAGGGGTGCCGGGCGGTCTACTTCTCTGACCCGGACGGCATCACCTTGGAGTTGTTCCAAGAGGCGGACTGACAGAGCAACGAGAAAGCGATTTTGAAAAGGGGAGGGACCATTTGTGGGAAGATTCGACGGCAAAGTGGCGATCGTTACCGGTGGCGGCTCGGGGATCGGTCGGGAGATTTGTCTTCGACTTGCACAAGAGGGCGCTAAGCTGGTAATCGCGGATGTCGACCTAAATAGCGCTCAAGAGACTGCCAGCAAAGTATCTGCGGCAAATGGTGAAGCGCTGCCCCTGCAAACTGACGTAGCTTCTGCTACCGATGTGCAGAGAATGATTGAGGCGACGGCCGACAGATTCGAGCGGCTCGATATTCTGGTCAACAACGCCGGGATCATCATCAGAAAGCGCATTGACGAGTACTCCGAGGAAGAATGGGACAGGATGCACGACGTGAACCTGAAAGCCTTCTTCCAATGCCTTAAGCATGGTTTGCCGTTGATGAAACGATCGGGGCGTGGAAAAGTGGTCGCTATCGCTTCTATGGCAGGGCTCGTCGGACTGCGCTACGGGGCAGGATACACGGCATACTCATCGACTAAAGGAGGAATTCTCTCTTTGGTCAGGGCGTTAGCGGCAGAACTCGCGCCTTACAGTATCAATGTCAACTCTGTCAGTCCCGGCACTATCGAGACACCCATCGCCTCTCTCTACTTGAACGATCCCGCGATGAAGGACAAGATTCTCGGAGCAATCCCGATGGGCAGAACAGGCCGGCCATCTGATATCGCCGCCGCGGTTGCCTTCCTGTGCTCTGACGATGCCGATTTCATTACCGGCACCAACTTGTTGGTGGATGGAGGGCAGAGTTCTACGATGACACTTGGCACCGTGGAGGAACAGTTCAGGTCGTTTCACCAACGAACGTAAGTTGCTCGGCGGGCTTGTACACTGCAAAGCATACGGACCACCTGGTCCAACACTTACGAGGAGAATAGCATGTTCGAGAAGCTGTTGGAGGGTGGCTGCATCGGCGACCTTCACCTCAAGAACAGGTTCGTGATGGCGCCACTTACGACCGAGTATGCCGAAGGCAACGGCACCTTGACCAAGCGCCTTGTCGATTTCTACGAGGAACGAGCAGCGGGGGGTGTTGGGCTAATAATCTTCGAGGCCTCGAGCATCGACCAAATCGGCAAGCTGTTTCCCCATCAGGTTATGCTCGATTCCGATGAACTCGTTCCCGCGCTGCGAAAGTTTACCGATATCGTTCACCGCCATGATGCGAAGATCGCCGTGCAGTTATGCCATGGAGGCAGGCAGAGCAATCCAATCGCCTCCGGCATGACTCCCGTTGCGCCGTCCACCCTCGGTGGAAAGGGCCTAACTAGTACACGTCCCAGGGAGTTGGCTGTTGAAGAGATCGAGCAGATCATCGACGCCTTCGTTAGCGCCAGTGTGAGGGCGAGAGAAGCAGGCTTTGATGCTATTGAGTTCCACGGCGGCCACGGAATGTTGATCGCCCAGTTCATGTCTGCCTATACGAACCTGAGACAGGATGCTTATGGGGGCGACTTTGACAGGAGGATGCGGTTTGCGACTGAGCTTGTTCGCCGAACAAAGGAAGCAACGGGCGGTCTGCCTGTGATCTTCCGGCTTAGCGGCGATGAGTATTGGCCACGCGACGGAGTGACGCTGTCCCTGGCCAAGGAGATCGCCAAGAGGGTGGAAGAAGCGGGAGCAGATGCGATTCACGTCACGGCCGGGGCGCTCGGGGCGACCAAACCCATGACCGTTCAGCCGATGTACATGTCAAGAGGATGTCTGGTTCATTTGGCCGAAGGCATCAAACAGTCTGTGTCAATTCCTGTTATCGCGGTGGGGAGAATCAACGATCCGGTATTGGCCGAGCAGATCCTGAGACAAGGGAAAGCGGATTTCATTGCCATGGGACGGGCTCTCATCGCTGATCCAGAGTTACCACGGAAGACAATGGATGGACGCCTGGAGGATATCGTACCCTGCATCGCGTGCAATGAAGGCTGTTTTGAAAGAGTGGCAATCTTCAAGGACATGAGATGCACGGTGAACCCACGCGTTGGTTATGAGGGGCAGTACGTGATCCGGCCCGCTACAAATCCAAAGAAGGTACTGGTAATCGGCGCCGGACCCGGTGGAATGGAGGCGGCAATAGTTGCAGGAAAGCGCGGTCACCATGTCTTCCTGTATGACAAAGCCGCTGAGCTGGGTGGACAGATGCTGCAGGCGGCCATTCCGCCTGGCCGGGAGGAAATAGGGAGTCTCACCAGCTACTTCAAGAATCAACTGCGAAAGCTCGGCGTCAAGATTGAGTTGGGCGTGAATGTGACGCCCGCGCTGGTCGACGAGCTGGCGCCAGACGTTGTCATTGCAGCCACGGGAGCAACGCCGCTCATTCCGCCAATCCGCGGCATAGAGCGCGAGAACGTGAGGACGGCCAGTGCAGTGTTGCTGGGCGAGGCGCCAAAGGGCCAGAAAGTGGTGGTCTTGGGAGGCGGCATGGTTGGGATTGAGACTGCTGAATTCCTCGCAGATAAAGGCAACAGCGTCACGCTGGTGGAAATGCTGGACAAAATAGGCATCGACATGGGTGTCGCGACCCTCCGCTGGTACGTTAGACAGCGACTGGAAGAGAAGGGTGTCAGCGTTCTAACGCGTACGAAGGCGGTGGAAATCAGCGACGACGGCGTCCTCGTGGAAATCAATCAGCAGACACAATCGATATCCGCGGATACCGTCATTTTGGCTACTGGGTCGGTTGCAGATAATAAGCTTGTAGAGCAACTCAGAGCAACGGGCCGTGAGGTCTGTGCAGTTGGGGATTGCGTGCGTCCACGCAAAATCATCGAGGCGATCGAGGAAAGCTTCGCCGTCGCCAATCAATTGTAGGCAAAAAGCGTGGAGACAGGGAAAGAAGCGTCGACTCCGGTGGGAAGTACCTAGCTGAGGAGCGGGTTTGGTGGGCAACCAGGTCTGGGTCTTTGTCGAGCACAGCCAGCAACAAGTGCATAGTGTCACCTTTGAGATGCTGGATGAGGGGCGCAGGATCGCAAATCGCCTGCGGAGCGATCTAGTGGCGGTGGTCTTCGGTCATCAATTGCCGGATTGGGGCGCTGTCTTGGGAGGTTACGGTGCTGACTCTGTTTATGTCGCCGATCATCCAATACTTGCTGACTATGCCACCGACACTTATGTCGCCGGATTGGTTGCCTTGATCAGGCAGAGGAGCCCCTTTGTGGTCCTTTTGGCCGCAACTGCGAATGGGCGCGATCTCGCCCCCCGGGCGGCCGCCCGATTGTGGACCGGTTTGGCATCCGATTGCACAATGATCAAGCTTGATCGTGATGGACGGCTGGAGGCCACTCGTCCCACGCATCAAAACAAAGTCTACAGCACCATTGTCCTTGACTCGCCTCCTCCCTTCCTTGTCACTTTGCGACCGGGTGCGATCGGGATGGACAAGCCGGACACTTCCCGCCGGGCGAGGGTCGAGTCCGTAGTCGAGGAGATCGACCTTTGCGCATCGCCGGCCGTACCTGCAAAGACGACCAAAGCCGACCCTTCCACAATCGACATCTCGGATGCCGAGATCATCATCTCCGGCGGTCGAGGAATGGGTAGCGCCCAGAACTGGCATCTCGTCCAGGAGCTTGCTGATGAGCTGGGCGGATGTGTTGCCGGCACTCGAATGGCCATGGACGCGGGGTGGATCCCGCGTGAGCGTCTTGTCGGCCAAACCGGCAAGTACGTGTCACCGAAGCTGTACCTGACGCTCGGTGTCTCAGGGGCCCGAGAGCACATGGCAGGCATCAGCGAGGCCGAAAACGTCGTCGCCGTGAACCACGATTCGTGTGCCCCTATTCTGGGCGCCGCCCAAATGGCGGTGGTAGGGGACGTCGAAGAAGTAGTGCCTGCCTTAATTCGTAAGCTAAGACAACGGCGCCAGGCTCAGCGTGAGAAAGCATAGGGATCTCTCTGGCAGGGGGAAGTTGGACAGTGATGCCGGCTGAGGGTTATCCAATAGTGTACAGTACATTGTTGCTAGGTCTATTGCTTGGCTTCGGATTCGTCGTATTCGCCCGCCGGCTGATCGCTGTACTTCGACTCGTCAGGGTAGGCCGCGAAGACAACAGGTTGGATCACTTCTGGAAACGCCTTTCGCTAGCCCTGCTATTTGTCTTTGGGCAGACCAGGGTTCTTGAAAACCGTATGCCAGGAATGGCGCACCTAGTGATCTTCTATGGTTTCCTCGTGATCAGCTTGGGCACGCTGAACATCCTCTGGCGCGGATTTCTCCAACAATCCTTCATCCCTTCGATTATCGAGTCCTCCGTCTTTCTGGAAGTGATGGATGTCACAGCGGTCTTGGTGATCGTAGCTGTCCTGGTGATCGCTTACCGTCGCTTCGTCATTCATCCGCTTGAGGTACGCAATAGCTTTGGGGCAATCGCAGTCTTGGTACTGATCTCACTGCTGATGGTCACGCTTCTTGTGACAGAAGCAACCGCGCTGCGACTCGGCATGTCTACCCAGAGTTCGGTCGTCGCGGCTTGGACCTCTGTTGCGCTCTCTGATCTCACTCAGTCACAGCTCACGATAGTGTACGCCGCGTCCTACTGGCTTCACATTGCCGGGTTAGCCGCTTTCTTGGCGTACATTCCCTATTCGAAGCATATGCATCTTCTGGTGTCTCCCTTCAATCAGTTTCTCCGCTCGTTGCGCCCCAAAGGATCGCTGCGCGCGGTCGACGTCGACTCGCCCGGCCCGATTGGAGTTGGAGCCTTCAGCCAATTCACTTGGAAACACCTCTTGGATTTGTTCGCCTGTACCGAATGCGGGCGCTGTCTTACATACTGCCCGGCTTACCTCAGCGGGCAACCATTGGCTCCCCGCCAGGTGATCCTTGATCTCAAGAAGGGTCTTCTCCGGCGGCACGACGGTTTGCCCAGTTCCGTTTCGAGATCAGTCACGCTCACGCTGAGCCAGCCCAGGGATTCTGAGGTTGTCGAGGCGGTCGATCCGCGGGCGATTTGGGCCTGCACGACGTGTCGGGCGTGCCAGGACCGGTGCCCGTCTCTTATCGAGCACGTCGACAAGATTATCGATATTCGCAGGTTCTTGCTGGAGACAGAGGGGGCTTCGCCAACTCTCGGAAAGGCGCTGGAAGGATTGGCCCTTATGGGCAATCCGCAGATGTCTCCGCTGAACGAGCGAGCGATGGGTGTCGAGAAGCTTGGCGTACCGCTCGCGAACTCGACGCTGGAAGCCGAAATCGTCTACTGGCTCGGCTGCAGTGGCGCATACGAACCCAAAGCTCAAGAAATCAGCGCGGCAGTAACGAAGATACTGAAGAAGGCCGGGGTGCCGTTCGCCGTGTTAGGCTCTGAGGAGCGCTGTTGTGGAGATCTAGCCCGTCGTACGGGCGAAGAAGGCCTCTTCCAGGAACTAGCGCAGCACAACATCGCGAACCTGAGCCGATTAGGGGCAAAGAAGGTCTTGACAAGCTGCCCCCATTGCTACAACACGCTTAGGAATGAGTATCCTGATTTCGGGGCCGAGTTCGCTGTCGTGCACCACAGTGACTTCATTCTAGAACTACTCCAAGCCAAGCGGATCGAGCTGCGACGTCCGTTGGCTCAGCCCGTGACTTTCCACGATCCGTGCTATCTCGGTCGTTACAACGGAGTGTACGATTCGCCCAGGCAGAGCCTCATGTTAGCCGGCTGCACCGAAATCCGCGAGATGGAGCGCGCTCGTGACAAGGCGCTCTGCTGTGGCGGGGGCGGCGGCCAGACGTATCTTGAAGCCACCTGCAGGACAAGGGTTAACCAGCTCCGCTTTGCCGAAACGGAGCGGCTCTCCGTTGCTGTTATTGCGACCGCCTGTCCGTTCTGCAAGCTAATGTTGGACGATGCGGCCCGGTATGATTCGGGACCGACGAACGTTCGTGTTAGAGACATCGCCGAGCTGGTCTGTGAGGCCATCCCAGTTTAAGCCGGGGGCGACACGATTGGACATCTTTGTGTGCGTTAAGCAGGTGTTGGACGCGAGAATGCCCTTGGAAGTCACGCCCGAGGGACTGGTGGTGCAGCGAGGATGTCCGGCTACCTTTATCCTCAATCCAGCCGATCACTGCGCTTTGCAGGAAGCATTACGTATCCGCGCCCAAGATGCAGGCAGCAGAGTAATCGTTATCACGGTGGGGCCGAAGCGGGCGCAGTCGACCCTCAGCGTCTGTCTTGCCGCCGGTGCAGACAGCGCGATTCACATCTTGAGCGAAGATTCGCTGGCTATCGATCCCTTCTGCGTGGCCCGAGCCTTGAGTGTTGAGCTCGGCAAGCGCGCCTTTGACCTGATCTTGTGTGGCGACAGAACGCTGGATGATGGAGCGTCTGAGGTTGGTCCAGTCCTAGCAGAATTGCTCGGCATTCCACAGGTGACTGGCGTGGTGAAGCTCACGTTTTCGAAGGAAAAGGCAAGTGTCATTGGAGAGAGGAAACAGGAGCGAGGATACCGGCAGGCTGTGTCAGTCAGACTGCCCGTGCTAGTAGCAGTCAATAGTTCGATCTGCCAGCCGCGCTACGTGACTACTCGGGCACAAAGATACGCCGCCAAGACGATAGATGAACACTGCACTACTGTGCCTTTTGATTTGAGTACATCCATCGACCATCCTTCACCGCTCCGGAAGGTGCTACGTTTATCTCCACCGAGACCTCGCGCCAAGAAGATAGCTCAGATTGATTCGGGAATGGCGACAGAGGATAGGATCGCTCAAATGCTAGGTTTGACAGCGCCAGTGAAGCAGGGAAAGGGCGTCAGCGGGGATCCGGAACAGCTCGCCGACGATATCGTCGCCTTTTTGAGCGACAAAGGGCTAGTCTGACTGATGTATGTCGATCGCGAATGAACGTCGAGCAGTATTATATTCTCACGTTCGGAAAGGGGGTAGGCAGTAAGCATAGCGGACAACACGCGGAAGCGGACGCTATTGACTAGCGGTAGGTACGAGCCGCCAAAGTCCTGGATTTGTTCAACAAGATTAGGAGGTGAACCATGACGGAGACCGCTAGAGTTATGCCAGCTGTTGAATTGTCAGGCAAACAGATTCCCGCAGCATCGGGATGGACCACCTGGCCGCCATCTGATAAACCGCAGCTAGTTGGTAGTCGGTGCAAGTCCTGTGGTGACTACTTCTTTCCCAAGGTAGGAGTGTGCAGCAATCCTGCCTGCATGGGTGAGGATCTCGATGAAGTCCCGCTAAGCCGGACGGGGAAGCTCTACACTTACGCCGTGAACTACTACAAGCCGCCAGCTCCGTACGTCCCGCCAGACCCGTTTGTGCCTTATGCAACGGCGATCATCGAACTCGACCGAGAAAAGATGAAAGTCCAGGGTATGGTCGTCTCAAACTGTGATTTCACACAACTGAAGATAGGCATGGATATGGAGACGGTGCTTGAGCCATTGTACCGCGACGCTGAGGGAAACGACGTGATGGTGTGGAAATTCAGGCCGGCATGACCCGCAGGATGAGCGGAGGATCGTGCGGCCGGATGGGCGGTATCGAATCCATCATAGTCACACGCGCCTCCGCTCACCGACCAGTTGCGTCACGGCTATTACCTGCAAGTAATGCGCTTGGAAGTCGCTTAAGTCATCGCTCAGAGGCGGTAGTCGGCGATGGTTAATGATTGAGGAAACGACATCCTCAAGATGACGTGCAATCAGGGAGAAAGCAATGAAAGAGGTTGCCATAACTGGCATAGGACAGACTGTGTTTGGCGCGTATCCAGAGAAGTCCGTAGCGGATCTTGGACGGGAGGCGATTCGCGCCGCTCTGAAGGACGCTGGTCTGAGATGGCAGGATATTCAGTACCTGGTGGCGGGCATCGACCCATATTCTGGAGGCGATTGGCTATTGGCAGGAAGCACACTTCAAAGCAATATCGGGTATATTGAAGTTCCTGCCACCAGTATTTACAACGCCTGCGCGAGTGGTGGCTATTGTTTAGACATAGGACGGGCGCTGGTGCTATCCCAGGCGTATGACATCGTCCTTTGCGTCGGCGCGTTCAAGGCGCCCGGCGGATTCTTCCCGACCGCAGGCGATTCTGACGATCCGTACAACTTTGATGCCTCACGCTTCAGGCTCCTCGGCAAGACGAACCCAACTATGTTTGCCATGCAAGCGAGAAGACGAATGCATAATTATGGGATGACAGAGGAAGACATCGCACTGGTAAAAGTGAAGAACAGCAGACACGGGGTGTTGAATCCCTACGCCAGGTATCGGAAGGAGTATACCCTGGAACAGGTGCTGTCCTCCGCAATGGTTTCGTCTCCGCTGAGACTCTTTGAGATTGCCGCGACGAGCGACGGGGCGGTGGCGATTATACTCTGCAGCATGGAAAAGGCGAAGCAGTTTACAGCCAAGCCGGTTCGCCTGGCATCGGTCTGGGCACCCCAGCCGGCTTATCCAAATACAGACACAGGGCTTAGCCACTTCGCCACTCAGTGCGAGATCAGCACGCAATCCACCCCGGCCGGGACTGAGCGGGTCCACGAGGTTCGGGTGGCTCGGGGAGGACTCGAACAGGCGGGTGTTGGACCGGAAGACCTCGACTTGGCGGAAGTCTATGACCTTTCGACTGCTATGGAATACGATTGGTTGGAGGATATTGGCATCTGCGGGCCTGGAGAGGCAGAGAGGATAACCCGCGAGGGAGCCACCACCATTGGCGGGAGAATACCAATCAATACCAGCGGCGGCGTTTCCTCATCTGGGGAGGCGATACCTGCGCAAGCCTTGATGCAGACCTGCGAGCTGGTGACCCAGTTGCGTGGTAATGCAGGGCCAAGGCAGGTGGAGAATGCCAAGGTAGGTCTTGCCGTAAACAAGGGGCTGGGAAACAGCATCTCTTGCATCGTTGTCAAGAGCTAGAGTCGGCAACATACGTATCAGGGTCGTCTAGCGAGTTGAAGAACCATCGGGAACGCGTGAAGCAGTTTCGGTCGTGACCAAGTAGCTGTAAGGATGGAATTAAGATGCTTGCTGTTGTGGTAGATCATGCGGCCCCTAATCATCTGGCGCTGCGAGACGTAGCGCCACCCTCGCCGGCCCCGTCTGAGGCTCTGGTGCGCGCTGCAGCGTTCTCGCTCAACCGTGGCGAGATACAACGAGCAATGAACGCGAAGGCGGAGAGCAGACCGGGTTGGGACATCGCCGGGACGGTGGAGAAGGCGGCCGCCGATGGGTCCGGACCAGCTGTAGGCACGCGGGTCGTGGGTCTGGCGGCCATACGTGCCTGGGCCGAGCTGGTCGCCGTCCCAACCGATGCTCTCGCCACATTACCTGTCGACGTCTCTTTCACCCAGGCGGCAACGCTCCCTGTCGCGGGGCTTACAGCTCTCCACGCTGTGGAACGGGCGACGGGACTAATCGGCCGCAAAGTGCTAGTGACGGGTGCTTCGGGTGGTGTAGGACTCTTCGCCTGCCAGCTCGCCCATCTGGCAGGCGCTCGTGTGGCGGGCTTAGTGCGCGATGCCAAGCACGCCGCAATGGTTGAAGGGGCTGGCGCTGAGCGAGCTATCATCAGCATCGACGGCACCGCCGCCAAGGACTTTGGTCCTTACCGGCTGATTGTGGAGTCGGTCGGCAGTGGGGTATTGGAAAACGTGGTGGGAATGCTCGCGCCGGATGGAGTCTGCGTCTCGTTTGGCGCGACCGCTGGAGCGGATATCCCTTATAACTTATGGTCGCTGATCGGGACGGGAGGCGCAAGCCTCTACGGTCTAGGGATATTCAACGCGTTAAAGCGCGAGTCCGCCGCCATCGGCTTGGAGCGCTTGGTTTATCTTGTGGCCACACAGCGCTTGCGTCCTCATGTGGCTGTCGAGGCATCCTGGACAGAGGTGGGCCAAGTAGCGCAGCAGCTTCTGGATCGGCGCATGGCGGGTAAGGCTGTCCTGCGCATTGACTCCCACGACCAATAGAAATGGACGCGGGTTCCATGCATGTCTGCCGGCCAAACATCCTAACTGGTGGATCCACCAAGTCCCTTACGTTTTCGTAGCGGCGGACGGCTCTGTCCGCCGGGGGGTGGGGTAGGGCGCGCCCCCGCCCCACCCCCCGGGCTGACACGGCGGTCCGCCGCTACGGATGTCGCTTAGACTTGGCGGATGCACCACTAACTGCATTGTTCCTCAAATCCGATAGACATAGGTGCGTTTGAAATGTCGCTTTGGTCTAGGTGTGCGACCCCACAGGAACGGTGTGGGATGCCGGTCCCAGTCGTCCACCCCCGCATGGAGGGCGGCGGCAAGCCCCCCCGTGTCTCGCAAGTTCCGTCCGGCCAACGAGCGCTGCCGCAGAATCTTCCAGAACCCTTCAAGCAGATTCAACCAGGCCGCCTTCTTGGGCATGGGCACGAAGTGAAAGCGTTGATGCCCCCAGTTCCACAGCATCGTCGCCAGCGTCCAGTGCAGGGACAAGGGGTCCATGATCAGGTACACCTCCCCCTCGGGCACGAAGCTCTCCAGCCCATCCAGGAAGTGCAGCCACGAGACCGTATCCCGCACCTCGGCTGTCTCGATAAACACTCTGCCTTCTCGATGGGCGAGCGCCCCATAGACCCACAGCGTGCCGTGACGCCCGTAGTCGGGGGTGAAGTGCGGGCGATGCCCGTCCGCCGACCAGGACGGTCCCGGATAGGCCTTGGCCGCCACGGGACCCAGTTCATCGAGATCTACGACCGTACTGCCGGCTGGTGGGGCGACATAGAGCCCGACGATGGCCCCCTTTTTTCCGCGAACTGGGGGTCGTCGCTATTCAGCCAGGTGCGCGGCTTCTGCCACTTGACGTGCTCCGCTTTCAGGATGCGCCGGATCTGGCTGCGCTTGATGGGCACCCCGTCCTTGTTTAGCTCCTCCTCCAGCCGGTCGAGGGTCCAGTGGCAGGTCGGGGGCACCTCCCCGTTCTCCGGCTTGGGCGGGACGCCGCGGGCCCGGCCGATGACCCGGCTACGCACGTCCTCATCGAATATCCGCGGGCGACCGGAGCGCGGCGCATCCTCCAGACCGGCCAGCCCGATCGCATTGAACCGTGTCACCCAGAGCCGGACCGTCGCCGGAATGAGATCCAGCCGCTGGGCGATCGCCGGTACGGTCATCCCATCAGCGGACAACTTGATGATCCAGGCTCGCTCGATCAGCCGCAGCGGGGCTGACTGCGAGCGGGTAAGCCGCTCGATCTTGGTTTGCTCGTCGGCCGTCAGTTCGCGCACATACAGAGCCATCACGGTCACCTCCTGCCATGACGGCCCGCAAGAGGTGTGCCTCACTTGCGGAACGACGCACTAACTGCGGAGGACGACAAGTACTTTGGAAAAGGTATTTGTGTTTCTGCGCCGTCCCTTGGGAGTAGGTCTCGAAGACTTTCGCCGCATTTACCTAGAGGACCACGCTAACCAAGTCTTAGAGCAGCCTGGAGTTCAGGGCTACGTGGCGAACTTGACCGAAGAGATCCCACAGGCTTTGACCCAGGCTGGCTTTGGCAATCCAGGCACTGGTGTCGATGCCGTGGACGAACTGTGGTGCGCCCCAGAGCAGATCCCACTCGATGTATATGCTGGCAACGGTGTGCTGGTAGGGGCTTACCGGGTGAACGAAAGAGTGATGCGTGGCTATCAGACTACTTGGCCGGTCGGCCAGCGTTCTCCGTGGCTTAAGCGAATCGCGCTCCTACGTCGTGCCGACAGAATGAGTCATGAGGAATTCGGTGATTACTGGAGCGATCAACACGCTCCGCTGGCCCTAGTGACCCACCGCATGATTCAATACGTTCAGAATCTCATAACGAGTAGCCTCACGATTGAGTCGTCTCAGTGGGACGGCATCGTACAGACTTACTTCTGGAGCGTCGACGATTTTGTGAAGGGTTTCTTTCCTCACCCTGAGGACAGGGAGGTCATCATGACGGACGTCCGCAAGTTCGTCTCAGACTGGGAGCAACAGACTACTGCTTGGCATCTCGGTGAGTATATCATGCGCCCTTTAGGGGCACTGCGAGCCTGATGGCATCCAAAGAGGAGCGTTGGACGGGAATTGACTCAGTTGTGCGGCTTTTTCTTGACCGGCGCATTGTCGACAGGGCTGTCTTGCGTATGGAATCGAAACATGGGCAGCTGCGGCACCAAGGGTGTCCGAGTCCCTGGCACCGCTGCGCGACCCAAAGCACGACCTCGTGATCGCCAAGCGGCTCTACTGCCTACGCTGTGAGCGCAGCTTCCGCGTCTACTCATTTGGCGTCACGCGGGCAAAGCAGCCGCAGACCCTGCGCGGGCTGAGCGTCTTCCTCTATGCCTTGGGCCTCAGCTATGAAGGGAATGCCGATCTGCTGCAGTCCGTCGGACTTATCGGGCGCTGACCAGGCGCACACCCGGCTTGACCGTTATTCTACAGAACGGGCAAACTATCGTCTACGGGGATTGTTCCTGCCCACATTTTGCCCACGGATTGCCCACGAAGGAGCAACATGAGTAGGGATTGACGGGGATACTGGCAGGCTCATTTGCCGCATCAGGACGCCAAACTAGGGATGGGCAGGGACGGGCACGGACCGCCCGGCGAGAATATACACACAGAAGGACGGTAGTTCGAGCCTCTCATCGCCCACCTGTTTTTCCCGTTTGGACGCCACAAACTCTGGATTGGCATCGCTTTCGTCTCCTCCCCAGCCCACTATTCCTTCACCTTGTACAGATCAGAGGAGGGCGAACCGGGGCCGGGCGATGTGGTTGTCAAGTTGCCTTGACCGCTGCTCGTTACCGCTCGCGAGGCTGAAGCTGAGTTCGGCAGACTTCGTCCATCTCCGGTTGCCGCCTACCCTAGCTTGTGGTATGATTGGGAATAATAGATGAACTCCAAATCCTGTATTACAGTTCTTGCTTGCAGTTACCCCTCTCTGTGTCAGGAACCGTCGACCGCTGCAGAAGCGTTCTTGGAGGTTGAATGCGATGGCCTCATGGGGCTTTCTGACAAACCACGGGCTGGTGCTCACCTACCTTGGTCGTTACCCGGACAGCACCGGCTTGGCGATTGCTCAGGCAGTAGGAATCACTGAACGAGCGGCCCGCAAGATCGTGGCGGATCTACTAGCGGAAGGCTATATCGAGCGGGAGAAAGTCGGCCGCCGCAACCGATACCGGCTGAACACTGCGGCGAGGTTGCCCTATCCGGGCGAACGCACGGTCACGGTGGGCGAACTGCTTGGCTTGCTGTGGCATGATCGGAACATAGCAGGCATGTCTGGGGGCGAGATAACCTCGCCACGGCGGCTAAATGAGGATGGAACCCGGGACGGTGCGGCATGCTCGATGCCGAGGCACCAAGCGCAAGGAGCGAAGTGATACTCATGGTCAAGAAACGCGTTCGTATCGATGTGACTAGCCAGCAACTCGGTAGACTCCGTCAGGAGGTCCTCTGCAATCAGCAGATGTCCGCGGAGCAACGCCGCAAGGCGCTTAGGCGAACCTTGCCTATTCCCGCTGATGGCGGCCGCGTCGATCTGTACTGCGATGGGACCTACCTGGGAGCGGTATAGCGGGTCTTCGACGGGGACCTGCTGGAGGAGAAAGATGAGCAAGCAACTGGAACTGGCAGCCGAAGAGAGAGTTGTGCGTTGACCCATTGTCGCTGAGGGTGATGTAGGCTTGTCGCCACCGGCTCCACGGGTTAGGTGCCGCAAGCAGTAGAATAGAGGGTGGTAATAGACCATGCTGATGAATCACGTCGCCAGGTCCGCAAGTTCGCGCTATCCAACACACTGGGCAGAAGAAGCCATTGCGCTGGCGATGGAGAATCGCTGGGCAGCAGCCATGGCAGCGAACAAGCGTATTCTCGACGTCGCGCCCGACGACGTCGGTGCGCTCAATCGTCTTGGCCGCGCCTCGATGGAGCTGGGACAGTACGAAGAGGCCAGGGAGTTTTACGCGAAAACGCTTGCGCTTTCGCCATCGAACACCATCGCCCAGAAGAACCTGGCGCGGGTAGAGGCTTTGCAGGCAGAAGCGATCCCCAGGGCAACGGTCGCGGCAATCGAGCCACGGATGTTTCTTGCCGAGCCGGGCAAGGCCGTGGTCGCCTCGATCAAGTCTAGCGGTAAGGCAGCGGCACTGGTGAAAGTTGCTGTCGGCGAGCAGGTCGACCTTGTCGTCGACGGCCGTGCGCTATGGGTCCGCGATGCGCGTGGGACGGTCCTGGGAGCATTGGAGCAGCGGCTGGCTCGTCGAATCATCGAGTTGATGGAGGGCGGGAACCGCTACGACGCCGCGCTGGCCTCGGCCAGTGATGACGACGCGCGGGTCATCATCCGCGAAACATACCAGGATCCCAGTCAGTTGGGAAAGGTGTCCTTCCCCGCGATGGGAGCGACAGTGCGGCACGACGATCTCCAGGACGGGCTCCTCAGCGGCGACTCGGACGAAGAAGAGGAGGAGGTCGGCGACCCGGCAGTAGAGATTGAAGAGACCACTCTCAGCGCAGAAGAGGAGGAGGCATCGAGAAGGTCTCTCGATGAGCCGTTCTTCGCGGAACCCGAGTTAGGGCGGTCCCGATCGTAGGGACCGGTGGCTCCTGCCAACGTGCGCCCATGAAGTTGCACGCAGAGTACGAGCGATAGAACCGGATGGCGCGCAACTGTCGGGTTTCTATGGAATGAAACTCGAATCCGCCCCTTTGGGACCTCGGCGCCGACAGCGCTCGGAGGGCCAGCGCTCGCTTTAACCCCCGTGGTGATGCTTCTCGTAGGCGAGGGCTTCCGCCTTGTTCTTGTGGACCGTGTGGTCGGGATGGTTCGGCGGCGAGTAGATCGTGTACAGCTTCAAGGGCTCACTGCCCGAGGCGTTGACGATGTTGTGCTCTGTCCCGGCCGGGATGACAATCGCCGATCCGTCCTCCAGGTCGTGCTCTTCGCCGCTCAGGATGGCCTTCCCCTTTCCGGACTCGACGCGGATGAACTGATCGACCTGGGGGTGGGTCTCCATGCCGATATCCTCACCCGGTGCGATCGACATTACGACCAATTGACTGTGCGGTCCCGTGAACAGGACTTCGCGGAAGTACCCGTTCTCCAGCGATCTCTTTTCGATGTTGGTCACGTATCCAGCCATCAAGATCCTCCTGCTTTCCTTCATGAAGAAGCGACCTCAGCCGGCCACCTCCGGTCTTCCGCGATACATGCGTACCCAATTTTCTTGATCGAGGCGTAGCCTGTCCCGCGGCAAGACTGGTTCCAGCTACCGCAAGATCGGTTCCAGCCTAGGACGGGCACGGTGTCATCAGGTCAAAATGTTTACGCATACGGTTACGCTTCTGTTCACGTCTCTGTCACGCATGCCATCTACACTGGGGACACAGAAATAAAGCAGGAGGTATCTGGGCGGAGCGATCAGCGAACGACAGCAGCGCCCTGTACTGGATCCCGGACCTGCGCTGAGTCCAAAGCACAAAGTCGTGACAGACAACGCCTCGCCAATCTGATTCATGACGCGGGGCCTTGGACTCGCTAGAAGGGAACTACGATCATGTGGCTCACCAAACTCGTACTCGTAAGCACGTTAGCTCTTTCTGCCCTATCATGGGGACCAGCACCCAGTTCCGTCGATGCACGGGATGGGGCCATCGTCAGTCTGGTCGAGACCGAGGCAACACCGTCCAACGTCGAGCAGCGTCACGTGTTGACCATCGGGACGACTTTCTCCAATAACGGGGGAAGGTTGGATGGCTTGAGTGTGGAGATCGACGTTCGCGCGGCCGATGGCACGAGCGTGCTACACGAGAAGCAGACCGGCCTTCGCGTGAGCGCCGGAGACGAGCGGAGCGTGTACTGGGAATGGCGCATACCACAGCGGGTGTCCGCGGGCAGCTACGTCGTCGGCGTCGACGTTCTCGACAACGACGGTCAGCATGTGCTGGCATCGGATCCAGAGGCGGCTAGCTTTTTTGTCACACAGTGAGAGCCTTGCATAACTCACATGGCCCCGTGCGTTATATGACACCTGGCCATGACTGGTGACTGACGGTCGGCCCTGGGAGCGCGGGCGTCTCGCCCGCGCGAGACCCGCGCGGGCGTCTCGCCCGCGCTCCCAGGCGGCGCTATCTCACAATCGGACGACGCCCCAGTTATGCAAGGCTCTCCAGGTCTCAATCAAGTGGGAGGGTAAGCCGGAACGTGGCAAAGTTCCGGGGCTCGCTCTCGATCCAGATGCGCCCCCCATGCGCTTCGACGAGACCTTTTGCGATGTACAGGCCAAGACCCAACCCGGGCACCTTCTCCTCCTTTGCCTGGCGAGTGCGGTGGAAGCGCGTGAATAGATTCTCCTGGTCCTCTGGCAAAACGCCGGGGCCGAGATTGGTCACCGAGACCATCACGTCGTTCCCCCGCCGCTCGACCTCCACCGTGATCTCGGTGTCAGGGTAAGAGTACTTCCCGGCGTTGGAAAGAAGATTCACAAGAATCTGCTCGGCGCGGTCCGGGTCCACCTCTATCCGCGGAATCCCGTCGCGCACCTCCACCTTCACAGGATGCCCCTTTGTCAATTCTTCCGTACGCTGAACGATATCTTGGACCAACCTGGGGAGATCGATCTGTTCCCTTTGTAGCGTCAGCCTGCGAGCCTCGATCCTGGAAACGTCGAGGAGGTCCGCGATCATTCTATCCAGCCTCCGGCTGCCAGAGGAGATCCCCTCCACCGCTCGCTGCGCAGTCCGCGGTAGGGTGTCTCTAGTAGCGGGGCGCGCCATGAGGTCGGCAAAGCCCTTGACCGATGTCAGAGCGTTTCGCAGATCGTGGGCGATGATGGAAACGAACTCCTCGCGCTGCTGCTCCAGATCGCGGAGAGGGGTGATGTCGATGAACGCGACCACGGCGCCGATAATACCCTCCACCGGATCGACGATAGGCGCAGCGCTAGCTAGCAGATGCAGCTTCTTGCCATTTGCATGGGTAACTACCACCTCTTCGCCAAACGAGGTTTCGCCGCGCCTCAGAGCCCGCGTGAGCGGGAGATCCTCCACGGGATAGGGCTCGCCTGTTGGGCGGAGGGCGCCATAACCGGGAGGAGGAGTGATGCCGATTTGCTCCTTGGGTACTCCGAGAAGAAACTCGGTAGACGGATTGGCCGCCGTCACGCGCTCTTGTGAGTCAACCACCATCACACCTACTGGTGTGATCTCCAGAATGGTCTCCAATCGTCGCCGCTCATCCGCCAGCGTCTCCGCTTGCTCCTTCACCTGAAGACCAGTGACAACGAGTTGTTCATTAATCCTTTGCATCTGGGCCAGCAGTTGCTCACGTTCGGCCTCAGCACGCTTGCGCTCGGTGATGTCCTGGAAAACCCCCACCGCACCGACGATATTGCCCTCTCCGTCTCTGATTGGGGACGAGTTCACCAGCAAGTCGCGTCGCTCTCCATCCGGCCAGACAATAACCATGTCCACGCCGGTGAAAGTCTCGCCATCCAGCGCTGATCGCGTCAGAGGCAGGTCACGCGGGTCATAGGGAATGCCGTCTGGATACCGTAGTTGCAGAGCGGCGTGCGTCTCGTACTCCTGTCCGTAGAGCACCGGCCTGGCGTAAATCCTATCTGCCTCCGGATTGGTCAACAGCACCCGTGCTCTCTCATCGCTTACCACTATCCCCACCGACGCGTTGCCGATTACTGCCAGCAACCTATTCCGCTCAATTTCCAGCCCACCCGACAGGCGCTCGCGCTCCGCTTCAGCCCGCCTCCGCTCGGTGACGTCGTGGAAGACGTTGAGTGCCAGGACGATGTTGCCGAGCTGATCACGAACCGGACTGGCGACGAAGGACAGGATTCGCTCTTCCCCGTCAGCGCCCGTCAGCAGAATCTCCTGCTCCGCGCGTTCCTCGCCTCGCAGAGCCCGAGTGAGAGGCCACTCCTCGAAAGGCAATGGGCTACCATCGGGTCGGCGAACGTTCATGACCCGGTACTCCTCCTGAGCCTCGAACGCTTCCTCAGGGGAGCGAAAGCCGAACATCTGTGATCCCGCGCGGTTGATGCGTAGGACGCGACCGGAGCGATCGCCGATGGCAAGCCCCTCCGCCATGGTCTCGACAACAGCGTTCAGCTCTGTTGCCAGGCGCTCGGCGGTGTCACGCGCTTCCTGCGCTTGCTGGAAAAGACGGGCGTTCTCCACTGCCGCGCCGATTTGGTCGCCGATGGAGGAAAGGAGCCGGACGTCCTCATCAGCAAACATCTCTTTTGTCGCCCGGCTCACCGCCAGGGCGCCCAGGATACGTCCCCTGCTCCTCACGGGGACGGCCACGAATATTCTCGCACCAAGGGCCCGCAAGGCCTCGACGGTAAGAGGAGGGGCTTCACCAACCTCTGCCGTCCCCGGTCGGCCGCTCATTATCACCTGTCCGAGGAGAGAGCTTTCATCCACCGGCACGATCCTGAACTTATCGAGGAATCGTTGGTCCATGCCGTAGGAGGACACCAGCGACGCCGAGTCGGCCCCCTCTTCGCGCAGGAAAAGCCCGACCGACTTGGCTCCCATCGCCCTCGCTGTAGCCTCCGCTGCCGATTGCCCGACCTCCT
Organism: Chloroflexota bacterium; assembly: GCA_004297765.1. Classification (GTDB taxonomy): domain Bacteria; phylum Chloroflexota; class Dehalococcoidia; order FW602-bin16; family FW602-bin16; genus FW602-bin16. The sequence goes on from SCTZ01000173.1 coordinate 81,497, forward strand.
CCAAACTGGCTAGCGTTCCTAGCGCTCGTGCCACGTCGTTCAGCAGTGCCAGATGCCGGGCCCGCACCTGCTCGGCATGGTAAAGAGAGTATCCCTCTTGAAGAAGGCCAAAAAGCAAAGCCACGTAAGACCCCGCATACAAGAAGCGGGATGCGAACCACCATAGATCGTAGCGTCCACCGGCGATGACGACTGTGACCATGACAAAGGCCAGCAGGGTGAGAAAGAGGGATAGATAGCCAAGAAAGTGATCGTCTTCCCTGCCACGCCGCCTTGCCAGAGCCATTGCGCCGAGAGCGAACAACCCTATCATTGGGATCTGCCAGTACAAAAGCAGGGGGGTGAAAGTGGTGTCGATAACGATCACTGGCAGCCTCTCCTCGAAGACCACCAACAGCAAGCTAACCAGGGCCGAAAGGGAGGCCGCTAAGGCGTAAGTCGCCAGGTGTAGAAGGACGTTGAGTCGCGCGGGGTGGTGGACAAACGCGGCAATGCCTAGAAAAGGGAGAGGCGAAACGGCCAGAACAAAGAGCCAGGCTGAGGTACCAGGTAGCTGGCTAATTACACCGAATTCGCCAAAAACCCCGGGCCACGCCAGTATGTAGAAGACGCCAACGATCCCGTTCCACACGAATATCAGGCCAGCCCAGAAAGTCGAGGGGCGTCCCGTCGCCTGAAATCTGCCAAAGCAAAGCACCGCAACGGCAAGGCCCGATAGGATTATGAAAGCCTGCGTCGTCGGCGGAAACCATGGTGCGGCGGGAAGCGAAAAGCCCTTCCCGAAAAGGATCAAACTGGCAATGGTGAGCAGCGCCAGTGCGACGGCGATGCCGACGGTGGCCCGGATCAGGTTATCTCTCACCCCAAGGTTCCGGGCGCAAGCCGCTCGACGAGGGTGAGCAACTCGACCAGGTCGAAGGGCTTGGGGAGTACAGCCGCCGCGCCAATGTCGGAGGCCGGGTTCTGGCCATCGCGGGCGGCGGAAAGGAGGATGATAGGCGCGTGCGGCTTGGATAGCTCACGGTAGGCCCGAACGAAGCTCCAGCCGTCCATGACCGGCATGCGCACATCGAGCAAGATCACGTCCGGCCGCTGGTGCTCCAGTAGCGCCAACGCCGCGGCCCCATTGGGCGCGGTCGCCACCACGTAGCCTTCGGCGGTGAGCGCCCAGTCTACGAAGTCCCGGATGGCCTCGTCGTCGTCCACGATGAGAACGCGCTTCCCCTCGCTCATCACTTCCTTCTCTCCTTTACCTTGCGTGTGATGCGAGAGCCAGGGCACTGTCCCACTCCAAGCAAATTGAGCAAGGATTCGTTGACATTATAGCAGATGGGATGGCGTCCTCGTGAGCCGATGTGCCCACGGATGCCTGAGATGAGGACCTCCGCTGATATGGCGATTTGCGTCTTGGCGTCTGTGCGCCTGTTGTCACGACGGCCTCTTCTGGTATACTAGCGACGAACCCATTGCAGTCAACTCCCTGGTCCTGCCACCGAGACAACGCCCCCGGATTTCAAGGAGTGCATCTACGTTGATGGACTCAAGGCAGTGAGACCGGAGACGGTGAATACTACCCGGTGAGGCAGCAAGTGATCGTGAAGAAGCTATCGGTTGCCCTGTTGGCTCTTTTCGTACTATCGACCGCATTCGCGGCAGCGTCGTGCCGGAGTAGCTATTCGGGGACGGCTGAGTCGATCGTGGTATCGTACGCACCGTTTCAAACCCTCGCGCTTCTCTGGACCGCTGATGAGCGGGGCCTTTTCAAAGAGAATGGCATTGCCACAACCGTGCGTGAGTATGATACCGGGGCTGCTTCATTAGATGCGGTATTGAACGGTGGGGCAGACATTGCGGTAGGGCCAGCCGAGTTTCCCCTGGTCGGTAGGGCGTTCAAGAAGGAAAGAATTCGCGCAATTGCAGGCATCGACAAGATAGAGCACATAGCTGTTGTGGCGCGAAAGGATCGTGGAATCGAGCAAGCCTCAAGCCTCAAAGGGAAGAAGGTTGGGACTACGCTAGGCACGGTATCAGAATTCTATCTAGGTAGGCTCCTTGAACTGAATGGCCTGAGTAGGCAAGCCGTGACCGTGGTTGACCTCAAGACACCGCCGGAATGGGAAAACGCCGTCGTGGATGGAGAAATCGATGCGGTTGTGACTGCCCAACCATGGGCCAATTCAGCCAGAGACCGGTTGGGAGCTAATGCCGTTTTCTGGTCGGCGCAGAGTAGTCAGCCCATGCATGCCTTGATAATCGCCACCAACGAGTGGATAGCAGAGCATCCTGAGCTGGTGAACAGGTTCCTTAAGTCTCTGGCGCAGGCTGAGGAATACGTCAACCGCAATCCTACCGCAGCGAAAGCCATCGTACAGAAGCGGCTTAACCTCGATGCCTCGGATATGGAAACCATCTGGGCCCAAAACCAGTACGGCTTATCGCTTGATCAGTCGCTCATTACCGCCATGGAAGATGAAGCCCGCTGGATGATAAGCAACAACCTGACCAATGAGAAGACCGTGCCCGATTTTCTCGATTACATCCACGTCGATGGTCTCATGGCGGTACGGCCCGAAGCGGTGAGTATCATCCGCTAGAGGGGGGAACGGTGAGAATACGGACCCAATTCATCGTCAGCACGGCCACCTTCGGCGTCATCTTGCTGGTGGTTGCCGCGTCCCTTATTGTCACGAACCAGCGGGTGGAAGAAACGAACAAACAGGAGCAGCTTGCCAGAAGTCTGGTGCAGGCGGCCAACGAGATCGGTTATCTGTCGAGCGCCTATCTTCTTCACCGTGAGAGCATACAGCTCGGCCGCTGGGAGTCGAAGCGCGCTTCGTTTTCCGATCTCCTCAGAAGCCTGGAACCGGACACGCCGCAGCAACGGGCGGTCGTCAGCAGCATCAAGACAAATCAGGAACGATTGACAGCTGTCTTCACCGACGTACGGGCGGTCCTGGAAAGCACACCACAAGACCAGGGCAACGTGCTTGACCCGACGTTTATGCAGATCTCCTGGAGCCGGATGGAAGTTCAAAACCAGGGCATGATATTCGACGCTGCACGGCTGGCCCAGATGCTGCGTGACCGGGTCGATGAGCTGAAGCGAACGAATGCCATACTTATGTTCGTCACGCTGGGCGCCTTCGGCGCCTTTCTTCTTGCCAATTATCTGCTGACCTACCGCCGCGCGCTTCGATCGATAGCGGATCTGCAAGCCGGAACACGCGTCATCGGTTCCGGTAACCTCGACTTCGCGATCCCAGCGAAGCGCAATGACGAGATCGGCGACTTGTCCCGAGCCTTTAACCGGATGGCAGCCGATCTGAAGAACGTCACCGCTTCGAAGACCGAGCTGGAGAGGGAGATCGCCGAGCGCAAGCGTGCCGAGGCCGAGCGCGAGAGGCTACTCCAAGAGCTTCAGGCCAAGAACGAGGAAGTGCAGGCCCAGTCCGAGGAGCTACAAGCGCAGTCGGAGGAGATCCGGGCGGCAAACGAGGAGCTGCGCCTGTCTAACGATGAGCTGGCGCAGGCGACCATTACCGCCGAAGAGGCCGTGCGGGCGCGCGACGAGTTCCTTTCGGTGGCCGCCCACGAGCTGAAGACGCCGGTCACTTCTCTGCGGGGCTTTGCCCAGGTGGTGCTGCGGCAGTTGGAGAGGAGCGGCGATCTCGACCCCGCCCGTCTGAGGCAGGCGATGTCCCAGATCGACCAGCAGTCGGCGCGGCTCGCGACCCTCGCAAATCAGCTCCTCGATCTCTCGCGGTTGGAGGCCGGCAAGCTCGTCCTCACCAAGCAAACCGCGGACATCTCGGCTGTGGTCGCGGGTGTGGTCACGACCCTCCAGCGCGTCCACCCGCGGCGCGACTTTGTCTTCCGGACCCAGGAGCCTCTGATGGTGCTGGTCGATCCGCTGCGCCTCGAGCAGGTCATCACGAACCTGCTCGACAACGCGGTCAAGTTCTCTCCGCAGGGCTCGCCCGTCGAGATCATGGCGGGGCGGCACTGCCATGACGCGGCCCAGGTCGTCGTCCGCGACTACGGCACAGGCATCGCGCCGGAGAAACGCGCCCACATCTTCGAGCGCTTCTACCAGGCCCACGGCGGCGAATGGTACGGAGGCATGGGCCTCGGACTCTTCATCAGCCACCAGATCGTCGAGCTTCACGGCGGCTCCATCGCCGTTGACTGCCCCGTCGAGGGCGGCACCCGCTTTACTGTCCTCCTGCCTATTTAGCCGAGACATGGTCATAAAAGCCAGACGATGCTGACTAGTGTTCGACCACACTGGTTTTGTCATTCTGAGGCGCGCACGCCGAAGAATCCGCGCCCTGGGGATACGGATTCTTCGCGCTGCGGCGCTCAGAATGACAGATAGCGTCTTCTCTG
>SCTZ01000174.1 GCA_004297765.1 Chloroflexota bacterium
CGAGAATGAGAAATCCGGCCTGAATGCCGTCTAAAACCGCTGGATGAAAAAGGGCTAGAGGATCGAGGGAAGCTACAGAGTTCTGCTCGCCGGGCTCGGGTCCAGGTTGCATAATAATCACCTCTGCGAAGCATATTATACAAGAAACGGTTGATTTTCTGCTAGTCTCAAAAAAGGGATCCCCGAGCTTGCTCGGGGATCCTGTGATAGGCGCTATGGTTGACTGTGCTCCAACTCAGGTGCGCCACGGCACGCTGGGAGCTATGGCAAGATTATGACCGGCGTTCCGATGTCCGCGAAGTCCCAGAAGAACTTCGAATCGGCCAAGGTCATGCCGACGCAACCATGGCTGCCTGGATAGTTGCCGAACGCCTCGGGCGGCGACCAGTAGTTGTAGTGCAGGGCTACCCCGTCCACGATGTACTGCGTGTAGAGCACTCCCGTCAGGTAGTAGCCATGCGGCGAGTCTCGCGGTATCCCGATGGTCGCCGAATCCATAGTTTCGTTCAGCACGCGGTTGTAGACCGCGAATGTGCCGACCGGGGTGGGGAAGGCCTGCGTGCCGACGGTGACCAGCGCCGTGTAGACGACCTCACCGTTCTCGATGGCTTTGGCCACCTGCGCTGATCGATCCACCTCGATCCAGCGGCCGCTTTGGCCGCTTGTGCTACTGGATGATGCCTGGGAGCCTGTGCCCGGGGCCGTTAAGGCCGAGTAGATATAGCGCCCCGACGGCAGACGGAACCACGTCGAGTTGCCGGGGTACACTTCCTCGCCCCCGACCTGAGCCATGACATCGATCTCCTCGCCTCGCTGTAGCCGTCCGACGATGCTCGACGACGTCGATGGTCCGGACCGAAGATTTGCGATATCTGTCACCACGGCGGGAAACGGCGACGTAGGAGCAGCTGCTGAAGCCGTCCCCACCGTGCTCGAAGCGATGGCCAGGGTGAGTAACACCAGGACCACCAGCCCATGCCGTAGTTTCTTCATCGTTCTCTCAACTCCTTTGGCAGAGTCCGCGGCGCGGCGGAAACGATGCCAAGTCTTGGCGCCCGTCCGCCTCGTCCTAGACATAACACATTACTAGCAAGGCGTGTGCCCGCGCTGTGGGACCGCGACTGAGTGTCGAGGGTCCAGGGCTGCTAGAATATGAAGTGAGCCCCATGAAGCGGAGGAGCACGCATGCCTGCGAATCTGCCACCGCACTATTACGAGGCGGAAAAGGAATATCGGCGGGCGCGGACCGCGGCCGAGAAGATCGAGGCGCTGGAGACAATGCTGGCGATCATGCCCAAGCATAAGGGCACGGATCACCTCAAGGCCGACCTGCGAGCCAAGATCGCCAAGCTGCTGGAGGAAGGTGAGCGCCACGCGGGTGGCACACGCGCGCAACTGCATGTCGTGCGCAAGGAGGGTGCCGGCCAGGTTGTGTTCGCTGGACCGCCCAACGTGGGCAAGTCGCGGCTGCTAGCCGTGCTCACCGGCGCCGCGCCAAAGGTCGCTGACTATCCCTTCACCACCCAGTTGCCCATGCCCGCCATGATGCCGTACGAGAACGTGCAGGTTCAGTTGGTGGACGTTCCCCCCATGGTGGCGGGACCCACGGAGCCGTGGCTGCGCAACCTGATCCGGCGGGCCGATCTCTTGCTGCTTGTCGTGGATCTGAGTCAGGATCCGCTGGCGGATCTTGCGCTCTTGAGGGAGCAGCTCGCCTCCTTCAGGATCGAGCTGCAGGAGCCGAGGGATGAACCCGCGGTTGAGCAGGATGGGCAAACGACGAAGCGCGCCCTGCTGGTGGCGAACAAGGCGGACGCTCCCGATTCGGCAGACGCCCTGGAGTTACTGCAACTGGAGAACGCTGGGTGGCTCCCGCTGTACTCTGTCTCCGCCGAGACAGGACTGGGACTGGAGGATCTGCGGCGGGCTATCTACGAGGGGTTGAGAGTCATCCGCGTCTACACGAGATCGCCGCGTCAGGAGCCGGATCTGTCGCGTCCGATCATCCTTCCTCAGGGTAGTACGGTGGAGGATCTGGCGCGCGACATCCACAAGGAGATCGCGGCGAAGCTGAAGTTCGCGCAAGTGTGGGGCTCGGCCAAGTTTCCTGGCCAGCGCGTCGGACGTGAGTTCGTCCTGGCAGATGGTGACGTCGTGGAGCTATTCAGCTAGCCAGTTGGAAGTTCCACTTCCTTCGTTGCACTTAATCGTGCAAACGGTCGTAGGGGCGGACGGCTCTGTCCGCCTGGGGTGGTGGGGCCCACGGCGGGTCCACCGCCAAGGCCTGCACCCTGGATCGCGGAACGGTCGAGGATGGAAGAAGGCGCGTGCCCCTGCGAACGAACGATTACGCCCCCAGCACCACCGTCCGCCCAACCCGACCCCCGTGGCGGACAGAGCCGTCCGCCACTACGTGGGATAGGGCGATGCGATGCATCATGCTGGACCGGACCCTCAGCCCTCATGCGCCGCTACGCGGCCGCGCAGGAGGATCAGGTAATCCAGGAGGAGGCAGACCCCGGCGAAGAGGGACAGCAAGAGGAAGGCGATGGCATAGCTGTCCGTGGCGTCTCGCACGAACCCCAGGACGATGGGGGGGAAGAAGCCTCCGAGTCCACCCGCCGCGCCGACCAATCCGGTGACAGTACCGGTGCGCGCGGGGAAGAACTGGGGTACTAGCTTGAAGACCGCGCCGTTGCCCAGCCCAAGGCTAATGCCGAGGGCCACGAAGATGACTAGGGCACCGAGGAAGGACAGTTGCGTGGCCAGCGCGGCCGCCAGGGCGACGACGGCCGCCAGCACTCCGAGGAGCACCACGGCGCCACCCTGCCGATCCGAAAGCCAGCCACCGATAGGCCGTGCCAGGGTGGCCATGACGACGAAGACGGCCGCGACTTCGCCTGCGCTTTCACGCTCCACATCATACAGGTCGACCAGGAGCGTGGGCAGGAAGATCGAGGTGGCTACAAAGCCGCCGAAGGTGACGAAGTAGAACAGGCTGAGAAGCCAGGCTAGAGGCTCATCTCGAAGGATCTCGAGCAGTCCCGCCAGATTGGAGCGTCGGGCTGGATCGAGGACCTCGCGAGGAGCGATGAGCCAGAACAGGACAACAAGAGCAACCAGCGGGACGATAAAGATCCAGAAGGCCTGATACCACGGCGCTTCCTCCGCGACGCGCGGCGCGACCGTGGCAGCTAGCGCCGTGCCGATGTTGCCCATCCCGTAGATGCCCAGCGCCAAACCCTGCTGGTGCGGAGGAAACCAGCGCGACACGTACGGGATGCCGATGGCGAAAGATGAGCCGGCCAGTCCGAGCCAGAAACCAAGAAACAGTAACCCGGCGTACGAGGTCGCCAGGAAGCTGAGTCCGAGCGGCAGCAGCAGGAAGACCATCAGAGACGTGAAGACCCTGACGCCCCCGTAGCGATCGGTCAGCATCCCCATGGGTATCCTGGCCAGAGAGCCCAGGATGACCGGCACCGCGACCAGCAGTCCCGCTTCGGTCGTCGAGAGATCGAGCGCGTGCCGGAACTGGGGCGCCAGGGGTGCGATTAGCCCCCAGATGGCGAAGCATAGAGCAAAGGCCAGGGTAGCCAGGATCAATGCGGCGTACGAACGGTAGGTATGCTTCTCAGTCATGGCTGGCCAGCAGCAAGCCGAGACTGCCCAGGAAGGCCACCGCGGAGACCGCGGCGAAGCTCCAGAGGGGGCGCGGGTCGCCGGATAGGAGGACGTCCAGGGCCGTGGTGAGCAGCCAGAGCTGCACGATCACGGCGAGCGTGGCCAGGATGATCTGAGCGTGAACTGCCGCGATTCGGCCGCCGATACGTTTGCGCGGTCGGCGTGGCGGGAAGGGTTCCTTCACGGTTGTACCCCCACCGCGAGAATCTCCCCATCAACGATGCGCAGCTCCACCTCTGGCAGCGGCCTGGGCGGAGGACCGGCCAGCACGTGCCCGTCCGCTGGGGAGAAGAATCCCTCGTGGCAGGGGCACACCAGACGCACGCTGTGCGGATCGAAGAAAACGGCGCAGGAGAGATGGGTGCAGCGTTGGCTATAGGCGACAAGGCGCCCTCCGGGTAGATGGATGAGGATGGCCGGCGAGTTGGCGTCAGGATAGCGGAAGTTCAGAGCGGAGTTTTCCGCCACGTCCCCAATAGAGGCGATTCGCTGTGGAGCGTGGCTCACCTGGCGTCGCAGGCTGCCGCTGAGCGCCACGCCGATGGTCCCCACCAGGAGACCGAAAGACGACAAGACCAGCAGGCGCAGGTACTCGCGCCGTGTCACCAGCGCATCGAGGGGACGGTGGAAGGGGAAGTGCTCCTCGGGGCGGGTGATGCGACTCATGACTCTTCCACTCCCGTGGGCTCCTGAAACGCACTCGAACCCTCTGGCGGCAGGATCGGCAGGACCGGCACCCCCGCCGGGGCCATAACGTAGACGGCGGTGCGGACCGTTTGTGCTCCGAACTGAAACAGGTTGACGGGTACCCCGAGTCGACCCGAGGAGGCCATCTCTGCGTAGCTGCTGTAGGTGATGGCCTCGCTGGGGCAGACGGTCGCGCACATGGGTTTCTTTCCCTCCACAACGCGGTCGTAGCACATATTGCACTTGTACTGCTGTTGCTGAACGAGCTCGATTTTGGGAATGCCGAAGGGGCAGGCGTTCACGCAGTTGCGGCAGGCGATGCAGCGCTCCTTGTTGGCCTGGTGCACCACCCCGTCGGCGTCGATCAAGATGGCCTGCGTCGGGCAGACCTGGGCACAGGGAGCCACCGGATCCTCGCAGTGCATGCAGGTGGTGGGCGCCGTGGCGAAGCTCCGCTCTCGATCCAGAAAGTCGATGAAGACCATGGCCAGCCCGCGATGGGAGTCGCATTCACGGCACGCGGCCACGCAGGCGCGACAGCCAATGCACCTCTGCGGGGACAGGAAAAGGGTATATTCCATGGCTACACGGCCTCGATGGTGGCCGCGCAGGCCTTGAACTCCGGTATCTTGGAGATAGGATCGAGCGCGGGGTTAGTGAGAAGGTTGGCTGCCACGGGCGGACCCCAGTGGTAGGGAATGAAGAGCGTGTCCGGGCGAATGGTGCGCACCACCAGGGCGGGCAGGATGACTTCGCCGCGGCGTGTGCGGACGCGCACGCGCTGTCCCGTCTGCAGACCGAGGGCCGCGGCTCGCTCCGTGTGGATTTCGACCCAGGGTTCGGGGGACTCCTCGGACAGGAAACCCAGGCGACGGGTCTGGTTGCCCGATAGGTAATGATAGACCACGCGACCGGTGGTCAGCCAGTAGGGGTACTCTGGGTCGGGTACCTCGGCGGGGGGACGGTATTCTATCGGGTAGAAGACAGCGCGGCCGTCGGAATGATAGAAGCGCTTTTCGTACAGGCGTGGTGTGCCGGGGCTTTCCGGGGTGGGACAGGGCCAGAACACGCCGCCCAGGGACTCGATCTTCTCGTAGCTGATGCCGTACCAGTCGGCGTTGCCGCCTTTGGAGGCCAGGCGCAGCTCGTCGAAGACGTCGCGAGGGGTGGGGAACTGGAAGTACTGGCCACGACCCAGGCGGCGGGCGATCTCGCAGATGATCTCACGGTCGTGTCTGGCGCCGGGCGGAGGATCCACGGCCTTGTTGATTTTGACGCAGCGCGCCTCGATGTTGGCGACCACGCCCTCGTCCTCGGCCCAGGTGGAGCCTGGCAGGACCACGGTCGCGGTCGCGGCCGCGACTTCGGACAGGAAGAAGTCGACGACCACGTAGAGCTCCAGTTTCTTGAGGGCCGGTTCGATCCAGTTGAGGTTTGGCAGGGAGACCATGGAGTTGTTGCAGAGGGAGATCATCCCGCGGATCGCGCCCTGTTCCATGAGTGGAATCATCTCCACGATCGAGACCCCGGCCGGCGGCATCTCTTCCACTGGAATGCCCCATACCTCGGCCACGTATTTCCGGGCCTCCGGGTCGTTGATGGAGCGCTGACCGGGCAACTGATCGCACTTCTGTCCGTGCTCTCTGCCGCCCTGCCCGTTGCCCTGACCTGTGATTGTGCCGCCGCCGCAGCCGGGTTTGCCGATCTTGCCCGTGGCCAGCAGGATGTTGGCCACGGCGAGACAGCCATCGGTCCCCGTGATGTGGTGCTCCAGGCCGCGGGCGTGCAGGATCATGGCCCGCGGCGCGCGAGCCCACATGCGGGCAGTCTCCACGATCTTCTCGACCGGCACGTCGCAGATCTGGGCGGCCCGCTCTGGTGGGTACTGCTCCACGGCCTGCCGCACTTTGTCGAAGTCGCGCGTGCGCGTGTCGATGAACTCCTGGTCGATCAGCCCATCCTTGACGATGACGTGCAGGATGGAGTTCAAGAGGGCCGGATCGGAGCCGGGACGCACGGCCAGGTGAATATCGGCCGTGCGGGCCGTGGTGGTCTGGCGCGGATCCACCACGATCAGCTTGGCCCCGCGGTCGCGTGCCCGCCAGAGATACTGAATCATCACCGGGAAGGTCTCCGCGATGTTGGTGCCGACCGTGAGTATGCAATCGGTCTCGGCGATATCAGAGAATGGATTAGCCAGACGGTCGATGCCATAGGCTCTCAGGTTGGCGGCCGCGGCCGAGACCATGCAGAGGCGGCCGTTGTAGTCGACGTACCGCGTGCGCAGACCCACGCGGGCGAACTTGCCCATCAGGTAGGCCTTTTCGGTGGTGATGGAGGAGCCGCCGTAGACGGCCATGGCGTCGTTGCCGTGGGTTCGCTGGATTTCTTGTATTTTGCCTACTACCAGGTCCAGAGCCTCATCCCAGGTGGCCTTGACCAGACGGCCGTTACGCCGGATCAACGGGGTCCGCAGCCGGTCAGGATGATTGACCTGCTGGTAGGCTACCACGCCCTTGGGGCAGAGACGCTCCTTGTTGATGGGATGGTCGCGTGGCTCCACGCCGACGATGCGCCCCTGCGAAACCTCCAGATACATGCCACACTGGACGCCGCAGAAGGCGCAATGAGTGGGCACCAGCGCGTCGATTGGCACGGAGGTGCCCCAGCCGGCACCCCCGGTGCCGCGCTCCAGGAAGTCGAACGACTTGTTCTCTCGGTTAAAGGTGAACTTGTCCACGCTCATAGTGGCATGGTCGCGCAGGGGCGCGATTCATCGCGCCCAACGTTCTCTCGATGGTTCACTACGTGGCTTCTATCGGGCGGACCGGCGAGGGCGCGATTCATCGCGCCCCTACCGGTATCACCTTGCCTCGGCATAGCGCTCATAAGAACCCCTGCTCCACCCGTTCGAAATAGGTGCTGTTTCGCAACACGCGCTTGCACTCGGGACAGTAGTCCTGTAGCCAAGCGCCATCCGGAGTCATAGTGTAGTTCTGATCAAGTTCGCGCAGTGTGTTCTTGAGATCCTGGACGAAGAGGATCGGCTCGAACTCACGTCCACAGCGGGGACAGCGCGCCATGCCCAGGGCGCCCGCCACGGTGCGGTAGAGCTTGATGCCCACGCTGGCCGGCCGCTCTAGCACGTGCCAGAACTTGCCGAACGGGATGTAGAGTATGGCCAGGATCACCACGGCTTCGTGGGAGAGCGCGATGAACCAGTAGAATTGCCCCTCCCACCAGAGCTGGCTGGCCGTCAGGAGCAATCCGGTAAGCGCGATGGCCAGGAGCAGCAGCAGGGGCACGAAGTCGAAGCCGAACTCCTGTCCGGCGATCACTGCGCGATCGCGCCAGCGGCGCCAGAGGGCGATGTAGGCCCCCACGATGACCAGGACGGCCGTGAAATCCAGTGCGTGGAAGAGCGAAAAAGCGAAGATAGTGCCCAGCGGGAAGGTCAGGACTGGGAACGTTGTGATGAAGAGCTGGTAGTCGTTCTGACCGACCAGCTCGAAATGGAGCCAGCCAAAGACCAGTGGAAAGGTGATCAGGCTGGACAAGATCACGCCCCAGAAGATGGTGAAGTGCATGATCCAGCGATCGACGCCGCGGGGCCAGATGAAGTCCTGAAGGGCCAAGTCTGTCATCCAGGCCCGAGGGACGAGGGTCATGTAGCGACGGAAGGTGCGCCACGACAGAAAGAGCTGCCAGCCGCGCAGCCAGTAGCGCCGCGTGGGCGGGTGATCGAGCCAGTTGACGAAGCGGTAGGTGATACCCAGGACCGCGAAGAGCGAGGCGGTTGCGTAGCCGATTAGGGCCGAGTCGAAGTAGGTCAGCCCGGCCGAGCCCAGGTATATCAGGATGGCCAGGACGACGGTGACCATGATAGCGATGATCGCGGAACGCCAGTTGATAGTGCGCAAGGCTGTGCTTCCCATCCGTTCCAGATAATCTGTCAGACAAGTCCACCCGTTCTGGCGCTCGGACTGCTACTTATTATTATAGAGCACTGTATGTCGATGGGCGCGCCGATCTGGTAAGGGAGATTAAGGGGGCACGCCTGGGCTACTGCTGTGGGGCGGAGTTTCGTACCCTTCCTTCTGCACAACTACCCTTGCCGGCAGATTTGACAATGGCTCGCTGGGACGCTACTATTGAAGTAGACATATGCATGGATCGTTGGCTGTTCCTGCATTCTCGATCATTACTGTGGGCAATGGGCCGGTCTAGCGTTGCATAGACCGGCCCATGTTTATATGCGATCAGTGATAGAGGGTGTCTGAAAAGGCGGATCTCGCATCCCCCGCCCCAGGGCACATGCAATGTGCCCCTACGGGAGGCGCGCTGTAGGGGCACATTGCATGTGCCCTGGGGCGGGGACGGGGGACATCGGCACTATGGCTTCTCAGACACCCTCTAGCCTCATGGTCTCATGGATTGAGGGGACGATCGAGTCTAGCGTGGGGCGGTCCTTGAAGAGGTTGCAGAGTGAAGTTGTTGGGGTTACTCGTAAGCAAGCGCGTGTTGCTTGTTCTCATGGCGATCCTTCTCGTCGGTGGCTCGGTGCTAGTGCTCGTTGTCCTTCCTGCCGTGTTGCCACGGCCGGAATCGGTATCCACATCAGCCAATCCGGCGTCCGGATCGCCCGATGGACCATCTGACCGACGCCAGATCGCGAACGCTAACGATGTGCCCGTGGATGTCACTTTCGACGGTCAGACGGTTGATCTCAAGCTGGGACAGGAGCTGGTTGTCAACCTCGAAGGCAATCCGGCGACTGGCTACATGTGGGAGGTAAGAGAGATCAACCAGGCAATCCTGCAGAAGAAGGGCGACGCTACCTTCGAGCCGAAGGTCGAGCGGCCGGGCGCTTCGGGTACAGTGACGCTACGGTTTGAGCCGAAGGCCGAGGGCGAGTCTCCGCTCAGATTGGTCTACCGTCGGCCCTGGGAGCAGGATAAACCGTCCTCCAGAAGCTTCTCCGTCGCCGTTCGGGTGTCGGGCGCGGTTCCGGGGGCTCCAACCCCTTTTCCGGTCGCAACACCTAGCGGTTTGCAGACCGGGCCTTCTGCGGCCGGTAGCGCTGTCCAGACCGTTGGATTGCCGGCATCCTACGACTGGTGTGACGAGGGGGGATGTACCTCCGTCAAGGATCAGGGCGACTGTGGAAGTTGCTGGGCCTTCGCCACGGTGGGTGTGCTGGAGGCGAATATCCGAATCCAGGATGGGGTCGAAAAGGATCTGTCGGAGCAGTACCTGATCTCCTGCAACACCGAAGGTTGGAGTTGTGACGGCGGATGGTGGGCCCATGACTATCACAAGGATAAGGTGCCACCGGGCGAACAGGCCGCGGGGGCAGTCTCCGAGGCCAATTTCCCCTACTCGGGCACGGACAGTGCGTGCCGTCCGCCCCGTCCGCACGAGGAGAAGATCAGCTCCTGGAGTTATGTGTCTGCCGAAGACGCTGTGCCGTCCAGCGCGGCGATCAAGCAAGCCATCTACGATTATGGCCCGGTCGCGGTTGCGATGTGCGTGGGTGGTGCGTTTGCCGCCTACAGGGGCGGGGTTTTTGCCATCGACGAAAGCAGCTCCTGCTGGGGCGGTGTCAATCACGGCGTGATCTTGACGGGGTGGGATGATAGTCAGGGCAGCAATGGGATCTGGTACCTGAGAAACTCCTGGGGAGATGGCTGGGGCGAGCGGGGATACATGCGCATAGCGCGTGGCGTCTCGAACGTCGGATATGGCGCGTCGTACGTCGTGTATGGTGGCTCTACGCCGGCTCCGGTCAACGACGAATTCGACCAGGCGACAGTCATCACCTCGATGCCCTACACGGATCGAGAGGATACGCTGGGAGCCACGGTGGCAGCGGATGACCCCGTATTCCGGTGTGTCACCGGTGCGAAGTCGGCCACAGTATGGTATCGCTTCACGCCCTCAGGCAACGGGCTGCTGACGGTCTCGACGGCCGGCAGTGGCTATGATACGGTCCTGGGAGTATGGAAGGGATCACGCGGGGGTCTTATCTCGGTCGGCTGCAATGACAACTTTGGCGGTGCACAAGCCTCGCAGGTTGGTGTCGCTCTGGATGCGGGCACGACCTACCACATCGAGGTCGCTGCGACCACGGGGACGGGTGGCGTTCTTGCCCTGAAGGCGACCTTCGTGTCGGCCGACCTCGTCCCAACCGATCTCGGGGCTCCCGCCACCGCGGGCGCAGGACGAGTCATCCGCGTTTCCTGGACCGTCGGGAATCAGGGTTCGGGGAATGCCCTCCCGTCGTGGTCCGACAAGCTCTATCTCTCCACTGATGATGAGTTGTCCCTCGGCGATATCGCTCTTGGCAGCATTACACGGGGGGTATCCCTGCCATCGGGTGGCAGCTATGCTGCCACGCTCAGTGTGACGCTGCCCAAGGTGGCGGCGGGGAGCTACTATCTCATCCTGCGCACGGACGACACCAACCGGGTCTCGGAGTCCAACGAGTCGAACAACGTGCGGGTCGCGTCTTTCGCTATCCAGGTGCCTGTCCCCGATCTGACGCTGACCCGCCTCACGGCCTCCTCCAGCGGTGCGGTCGGCAAGACTGTTCCCGTTTCCTGGACGGTGCTCAACCAGGGGACCGACAATGCTCCGCCCTACTGGTACGACAAGCTCTACCTCTCCGCAGATGCCACCTGGGACGCCGCGGACACGCTGATTACCAGCGCCACGCGCAGCGCGCCCCTGGGCATGGCCGGTAGCTACTCGATCACACGCTGGGTGGCGGTGCCCAGAGTAGCGGCGGGGAGCTACTATCTTATCCTGCGCACGGATGACACCAACCGGGTTTCCGAGTCCAACGAGACGAATAACGTGCGGGTGGTGCCTATCGCTATCCAGGTGCCTGTTCCCGATCTGACGCTGACCCGCCTCACGGCCCCCTCCAGCGGTGCGGTCGGCAAGACTGTTCCCGTTTCCTGGACGGTGCTCAACCAGGGGACTGGCGATGCTCCACCCTACTGGTACGACAAGCTTTACCTCTCCGCAGATGCCACCTGGGACGCCGCGGACACGCTGATTACCAGCGCCACGCGCAGCGCGCCTCTGCCTGCAGGTTCCAGCTACCCTGCCACACGCTGGGTGGCGGTGCCCAGAGTAGCGGCGGGGAGCTACTATCTTATCCTGCGCACGGACGACACAAACCGGGTCTCCGAGTCCAACGAGACTAATAACGTGCGGGTGGTAACTATCACTATCCAATAGTGAGCCCATAAAAAGGGGTTATGCGATGAAGCACTTGGGAGTCTTTGCGAATAAACGTCTGGTATTCGCTGTCATTCGGATCGTCGTCTTGTCTAGCGCTATGCTATCGCCTGTGTATGCTCCCGCCGTCTTGGCAAGGCAGGGTGTGGAGTCCATGGCAACCGATTCGGCGTCGGCGTTGCACGCGTTGTCGTCTGCAGCCGCTTTGCCGGCGGACAGATGGTTCCCGGGGGGCGTCCGAAACGATAAGCGGAATGTCAATATCCTCACCTCGACCTCCGCGCCGGCCAACGATGACTTCGGCAGTGCAACGGCGATCTCTTCTATGCCCTACAGGAGCCAGCAGGACATCTACGGCGCCACGGCGGCGGCAGACGACCCTATCTTGAGTTGTGTCTCCGATCGCCGGTCGGCCACAGTATGGTATCGTCTGACGCCCGCGACTGATGGGTTGGCAATCGTCTCGACATCTGGCAGCGACTATGACACGGTGTTGGGCCTCTGGACGGGATCGCGTGGTAGTCTCGCTTCGGTCAACTGCAACGACGACGAGAATGGCGACGTGGTCACCTCGCGGCTGAGCAGCCATCTCGCCGCCGGCACTACCTACTACATCGAGGTAGCTGCCTATTGGGAGGATGGCTCGGGCAATCTCACGCTCAATGTGAGCTTCGTGCGGCCGCCAGTCAACGACACCATTGCCAATGCGATAGTGATCTCTTCCGTGCCGTTCTCGAACGACCGGGACACACTGGCCGCCACGGTGTCGGGGGATGAGCCCACTTTTGGCTGTAGCTCCGACCAGGTGCTGGCCACGGTGTGGTATCGCTTCAGACCGGCGAGTAGCAGCGTGCTGACTATCTCGACGGTGGGTAGCGACTATCCGACAGTGTTGGGCGTCTGGAGCGGATTGCCCGGACGTCTCACGTCTGTAGATTGTAGTCGCAACTACGCCACATCGGAGTCCTCACGTATCACGGCCAGCTTCAAGGCTGGCACCACGTACTACATCGGTGTGGCTGCCTACCGCCAGCCCGGTGGCAATCTCGACTTGAGCCTGAGCTCTTTGCCCCCCTCTCTGGAGGCGACTAGCCTGGTAGCTCCGACCACCGGCAACATCGGGCAGACTGTGCCCGTCTCCTGGATCGTTCGGAACCATGGCTCCGGGAACGCAGTCCCGCCCTGGTCCGACAAGCTGTATCTCTCCACTGACAACGCTTGGTCCCATGGCGATGCGGCCCTCGGCGTCGTGCCCCATACCATACCGCTCGCTTCGGGTGGCAGCTACGACGCCAAGCTCAACGTGACCCTGCCACGCTTGGCGGGGCCCGGCACGTGGACCGAGCGGGCCGGCATACCCACCCGCCGACTCGGCTTTGGCGTGGCCGCCGTCGGCGGCAAGATCTATGCTATCGGGGGCGACTACGGGCGTCAGCTCAACACGGTGGAGGAGTACGACCCGGCTGCCAACAGATGGAGCAGCAGGGCTGGCATGCCTACTCCCAGAGCGTTTCTCGGCGCGGCGGCCGTCGATGGCAAGCTCTACGCCATAGGGGGCTGGAACAATGGCTCAAGTGTCGGCACGGTGGAAGAGTACGATCCAACAACCAATACCTGGACAGCAAAGGCCTCTATGCCGACGGCTCGAGAGTCTCTCAGCGTGGTGGCATTGAATGGCAAGTTCTACGCGATCGGAGGATCCAGCAACGGCAGCAGCCTCAGGAAGGTGGAAGAGTACATTCCGGCCACCAACCTATGGACAGCCTTGCCCGACATGCCCATGGCCAGGGATGGCTGCGGGGTCGCCGTCGCCAATGGGAAGATCTACGTCATAGGCGGATACGACCTGGCGGGCGGCTACCTCGACACCGTGGAAGAGCTCGATCCGGCTACCAACAGGTGGCGCAGTCGGGCGTCTATGCCTACGCCGCGAGCCAACTTCGGCGTGGCGGCTAGTCAGGGCAAGATCTATGCGATCGGCGGAGAGAATCTCTTCGGATACCTGGACACGCTCGAGGAATATGATCCAGCCAGCAATACCTGGACTACGCGAGCCGCGGCTTCGACCGCACGAACACAGCTAAGGGCGGTGAGCAGTGGCGGTAAGGCCTACGCGATCGGCGGACAGGGTTTGGGGACGGACGACCTGGATGTGGTCGAGGAGTACGACCCGAACAGCAGTACCTACTACCTCATCATACGCGCGGACGATACGAGCAGGGTTTCCGGACCCCTCCAGAGCACCAGGGCACAGTCCACGCCCATCACTTTGCGTGTGCCTGTTCCCGATCTCATCCTGACTGACGCCACGGCCCCATCCGATGGGGTGGCCGGCAAACCCATCCCGCTCTCCTGGACGGTGCGCAACCAGGGCACCGGGGGCGCTGCGTCGCCCTGGTACGACAAGCTGTACTTGTCACAGGATCCTGTGTGGGATGGCACGGATAAGCTGCTGACCAGCGTTACGCGCAGTATCTTTCTGGCGGCGGGTAGCAGCTACTCTGTCAGGACCTGGGTGAACCTACCCAAGGTTAGCCCGGGTACGTATCATCTCATCCTGCGCGCCGATGACACACACCGCATCCCCGAGCTGAATGACAGCGACAACGTGCAGATCATTCCGCTGATTCTAAAATGACGAAGGACTTGACAGTAGCTAGCTAACAAACTAGTATCACGTAATCCTGGATCAGCCGAGCACGATCTCGTATGGGCAACTGATGGCGTTGGTTGGGCAGGCTTCTTCGCAGTTGCCACAATACTGGCAATCGTCCGATTTAGTGACCGTTACCTTGTGGTCGACGACTGTCAGGGCCTCTACCGGGCAGACTGGTACACATTCCCCACAGCCATCGCAATCATCCAGGTTGATCTCCGGCAGACCTGTCGACTCTTCCATCCCCACTTCCTCCTGCTCGGACTCTTCTCTCGCGCACGCCGCACTCCGGTGTTGGTTTATCGAAGTGTGGCTCAGACGCCCTACCTGCCCCCTCTCCCTCTGGAAGAGGGTTGGGGGTGAGGGCATGCGAGCGCAGACGGGGGACCCTCACCCTGACCCTCTCCCTTCGCGAAGGGAGAGAGAATCGTGTGTACGCCCGCATGAGTCACCAATCTTAGAACCGACACTGGGAAAGCATCTGAGTGATAGTCTACAGCCCGGACGTAGGGAAGTCTGTGACTTTTGTTCCATGAGTTACTCATAACTCATTGCTTCCACCACGTTGATGGCGGCGGCGCGGCGCGATGGGTAGTAGCCGGCCGCCAGTGCCACCAGCAGGGCGAGCACCAGTGCGCTCAGGATCGAGGCGAGCGGGAATGAGTAATGGATGGTCCAGCCTGCGGTGGCGACCGAGCCGATCACCAGCAGAACGGAGTCGACAATGCCCGCGGCAATGCCCATGAGACTGCCGATCAGACCGATCAGGGCAGCCTCGATGACGATCAGCCAGGAGAGCTGGGAACGAGTGGCGCCCAGGGCACGGAGCGTGCCGATCTCGCGAGTCCGGTCGAGGACGGCTACGAACAGCGTGTTGGCGATGCCCAGGAGCGCGACGATCAGAGCGATGAGCTGCATGCCGTAGGTCAGACCGGAGACCTGATCGACCATGCCCCGCAGAACACCGCGGAACTCCTGGTTGGTCTGGACAATGAGCCCCAGCTCGGAGCCGAAGCCCTTAACGATGGATTGTTTGACCTCCGCGGACGTGTAGCCGGGCTTGACGAAGGCGTCGTAGATGTCCACGCGGTCGTCCCGCCAAAGGCGCCGGTAGGTGGACCGGTCCATATAGGCCGAGCCCTGGTCGGAGCCGTATTCGACGACGATCCCGGCGACCGTAAATGGCACCTCTCCTCCATAGGGAGTGTCCAGGGTCAGCTGTCCGCCTATGCCCAGGTTGAGGTGGTGGGCGAGTGGCTCGGAGATGAGCAGGGCGTCCTGATCGACCATACGATCCAGGGCCGTGCTGTCGCCCGCGGCCCATACCATGCGCGCGTGCTCGCGGAAACCGGGTATGTCGATGGCCGTAATAGCGATGTCTTTTCCCTGATGCGGCAGGGAGAAGATGCGCAGTCCGTAGAAGTCGGCGACCCCGTCAGTCTGGCGAAGCCGATCGGCGGTATCGACCGGGAGGTGCAGGTCCATCGATGTCGGCGAGGGAGGCATGGCAGAGACGATCAGATCGGCGGTGATACTCTGGTCCATCCAGTCCAGAAGCGAGCCTTTGAAGCTCTCGAAGTATCCCGTCTCGGCTATCATCAGAGCCAGCCCAATGGCTAGAGCCGCGGTGGTGACGGCGGTGCGGGCCGGCGTTTTGGCCAGGTTGTCGGCGGCCAGACGGCCGGAGGTGCCTAGCAGCCAGGTGAGAGGGTAGCGGAGCGAGGGCGAGATGATGCGGATAAAGGCTGGCATGAGCAGCACCAGTCCCAGGAGCAGGGTGAAGGCCCACAGGTAGAGCATGGTCGACTGACCGCCGACGACGAGCTGGAAAACGGCCAGACCCGCGGTCAGGGCAAGGATGATCAGTCCCAGACCGAGCGTGACACGAGAGCTTCGGCTCGGCCGAGGCAGCCAGGCCTGCTGCCGCATCGCCTCCAAGGGCGAGACGCGGGCTGCCGACAGGGACGGGACAAGCGCGGCTGCGGCCGAGGAGCCGATCCCCACGATGAGGGCCACGATCAGCGAGCTGAGGGGCAGATCCAGTGCGGACATATCCAGCTTAACGTACATGACGCTCACCGTCTGGGCCACGGTCTGAGCCATAGCTCGGGCCAGTAGAACACCGACCCCGTAGCCCACCAGGGAGCCGACGAGGCCCATCCCGGCGGCTTCCAGCGTGAAAAGCCCCGCGATCTGGGCGCGCGTCACCCCGAGGGAGCGCAGCATCCCGATCTCGCGCCTTCTCTGGACCACCGAGGTTGAGACAGTGTTGTAGATCACGAAGATGCCGACGAAGAGGACGAGCATCCCGGTGACAGATAGCAGTGTCTGGAAGGAGGTCAGCATGGCCTCCACCTGCGCTTTGCGGCCGATAGGACGCTCCACGGTGTAGCCGGGTCCCAATAGCGCGTCGAGTTCCCGGCTCACGGCGTCGATATCGGCGCCGTTCTCCGTGACCAGGTCGATCTGTGTCAGCTTCCCGTCGAGAGCAAAGCTACGCTGGGCGGTGCGCCAGTCCAGCACGGCCACGTCGCCGCCGTTGATGCGGGCGGCACCGATATCGGCGATCAGTCCTCGCACAGCAAAGGACTGGGGACCCTGGGCCGTGATCAGGCGCAGACTGTCGCCAATGCGAACGTCGTGCCGCCGGGCCCAGTCGACGGACAGCACGACGTCGTCACCGGATGAGCCGAGCAGATCCCCCTCGACCAGTTGGTAGTCGCGAACGGCACGATCCAGGCGGGGATCGATGCCGAAGATCACGAGCGTGGAGGTCGAATCATCGGCCAGGAGCGTGAGAGCCTGGACGACGGGCGCGGACTGTTTGACTCCGGCCGTCTGCCGGACTTGTGCGACGGTCTGCTCGGGGAATCCTCCGCTGCCGCCGCGGACCTGAAGGGTAGCTTTGCCGACGGCTGTGTTGATGGTGCGCTCGAAGGAGCTCAGGGTTGTGGCGTTCAGGATGTTGGTCGCGACCAGGGCCGCCACTCCCAGGACGATGCCCAGGGTGGTCATGCTCCACCTGATCTTCTGTCGGCTCAGATGACGCAGGCTAACGAGACGAAGTAGCGCTATCATGGCCTTCCCTCACCCAGATCTGCTCGACGATAGCTCCGTCTTTGAGCGTGATGATACGATCGCCGTAGGCGGCGGCTTTGGGATCGTGTGTCACCATGACGATGGTGTGACCGTAAAGCTCCACCGTTTGCTTGAGAAGCAACAGGATCTCTTCGCCGGTGCGGGAGTCGAGGTTTCCGGTCGGCTCGTCTGCCAGAAGAAGAGGTGGGTTGGCCACCAGCGCTCGGGCGATGGCCACGCGCTGCATCTGTCCCCCAGAGAGCTCCTCGGGACGATGACGGCGGCGATCCTGGAGTCCGACCAGGCGGAGCAACTCCTCCACCCGGCCGTTGGCGCTGGCGGGCGAGACCCCGGCCAGACGGAGTGGCAGTGTGATGTTCTCCTCGGCTGTCAGGGTGGGCAGGAGGTTGAAGAACTGAAAGACGAGCCCGATCTCTCGGCGGCGGAGCACTGTCAGATCCCTGTCGCTCATCTTGCTGGTGCAGCGGTTGCCGAGCCAGACTTCGCCGCTGGAAGGCAGATCCAGGCCTCCTATCAGATGCAGTAGCGTGCTCTTCCCGGAGCCGCTGGCGCCCATGATGGCGACGAACTCCCCGGACTGAATGGTCAGGGAGATGTCCTTCAAGGCCACGATCTGCCGTTTGCCCTGCGCGTAGACCTTGTCGACGCGGTCGAGGCGAATCATCGTCGTTCCTCCTCCGAAGTGTTGCCAACTGCGGCGCGTATGCGCGCCTCGCAATGGTTCAGCCAGCGAACGTCGGCCTCGGCGTGGTACAGGCCGGCGTCGATGAGCAGGCTGGAGATGAGACTTTCCCGAGGGGATTGGCTGCGGGTGAGCTCGTACTTGCGCTGAGTGAGCTGTGCCATCTGCCGTAGATAGAGGCTACGCTGGCGCTCGATCAAGTCGAGCAGGGCGGTCGGGTTCGACTGGTCGAGGAAGAGTAGCTTGACGAAGATCTCGTCGCGCAGCGGGCGTGGACGATCGATTGGCTGAACGAGCCATCTGGCCAGCTCCTCGCGGCCGCGTGGAGTGATACGGTAGATGCGCTTGTCCGGGCGGCCTTGCTGTTCCACCGCGAAACCTTCGATGAAGCCCTCCCGCTCGAGACGATCCAGGGTGGTGTAGATCTGACCGTAGTTCAGATCCCACAAGTCGCCCACGCGGCGGTCGAAGTCGGCCTTTAGATCGTAGCCGTGGCGCTCGCCCTGAGACAGGATACCCAATAGCGCGTGTTTGACCGGCATGTGAGCCTTTCAGTGGCTATATACTTTCAGCTATATACAAGTATATAATATACCTATGTGGCGCTTTGTCAAGAGGTTGGTCCTGGTCCATGGGGTTTATGCGTTCTCCGGCGCGTCACGCCAAGCTGCGACCGCCCGGGGCTGAAGCCGCCGGGCTAATCCAACGAAGCCCCCTCGAAGGGGGCTGGGTGCCGTGCTCAGCCGGCTTCT
>SCTZ01000175.1 GCA_004297765.1 Chloroflexota bacterium
CTGGACGGGTCGATCGGCCGAAATGTGCAGGGCACGATCTCCAACCTCGCCATCGCCGGACCTGTTGGGGGCAACGTGGACGTGGAAGTCGGACGTCTGTCTCTGAAGGACACCGCGGTCATCAGCGGCAACCTCACCTATACCAGCGATTCCAGTGCAGAAATAACGCAAGGCAGCCGAGTTGGTGGTGAGACCACGCGTAAGGAATCTTCCGGAATGAAGGCCGGCTGGACACAAGCGAACTGGTGGTGGTATCTGCTGCTTCTGGTCTGGGCCTTTGTTCTGGGCGCGGTCCTCGTGCTCGTGTCACCATCAACGATGGAAGGCGTGGCCCGCACCGTCCGCGATCGTCCCTGGGGCAGCCTCGCCTTCGGCGCTCTCGCGGCGTTCGCAATCCCGTTTACGGTCATGATCCTCGGCGTCACTATCGTGGGGCTGCCGTTGGCCGCCCTGCTGCTTGTGGGCTACGTCCTCGCGATCTACCTGGCCCAGGTCTTCGTCGGACTCGCTCTGGGGCAGTGGATTATGAGAACCGCACTGCCGAGCGGGAGCCGGTGGACTCTGGTCGCTGCCCTCGCCGTTGGATTGATCGTGCTCACCATCTTGACGACGGCATTGCCGGTGCCCGTGATAGGCACCCTCGTTCAGTTAATCACTATCTTCTCCGGGCTAGGAGCGCTTGTCCTCAACATCAGGCGTCTCGGAGTCACCGCCCGCCAGACGCCGGCGCAGTAGAGAGCACAAGGGATAAAACACCTCCAGGCTGATGGTACGCATCCTGCAGAAATGCTGCTAGCAGCGTCTCGGCACTTGCAGGAGTCGCTGCAAGCGTACGCCGTCGGAGAATCGACGGAGCATCGTCGGGAGGACGGGACCTTGGCAACCGATAGGATGAAGCAGACCCCCAGGTCTGATCGGACGTCGATCAACGCGCGCCTGTTTGGCTTGTCCCCAGTGACCCTTGGGGCGACAGCCGTATCTCTTTCTTCGGTCCTCATGGATCCCATTGGCGGAAACGGCGTGGCCGCGAATGTACGCCTGCAAGGAATGCTGCCCGGAGGCGTCATCTCCTCGTGGAGCGACGCAGCCGCGTCCATGCAGGCTGCCCAGGGCTTTGATTGGGGTTGGATTCTGCTCCCATCGCTCGGGCTGCTCGCGCTATCCTTCCTGGCGATGTTCTTCTTCATGGCTCGGCAGCCAAACTCCCAGGGGGGTACCAACCAGGTGATGTCGTTCACGCGGAGCCACGCCCGGAAGATTACCGCCATGCAGCAGAAGGTGACGTTCGAGGACGTCGCGGGTGTGGACGAAGCAAAGCTGGAGTTGCAGGAGGTTGTCGAGTTCTTGAAGTTTCCGGCCAAATTCGCGGCCGTCGGTGCGCGCATTCCCCGCGGGATGCTCCTCGTGGGACCGCCGGGCACGGGCAAGACGCTCATGGCGCGAGCCGTGGCCGGCGAGGCCGGCGTTCCGTTCTTCTCGATCAGTGGATCTGAGTTCGTAGAGTTGTTCGCCGGTGTCGGCGCCTCCCGCGTTCGTGATTTGTTCAATCAAGCCAAGGAAAGTGCGCCTTGCATCCTCTTTATCGACGAGATCGACGCCGTGGGACGACAGAGGGGCATCGGCTTGGGCGCCGCCCACGATGAGCGTGAGCAGACGCTGAATCAGATTCTAGTCGAGATGGACGGCTTCGATCAGTACACGAGCATCGTCGTCATCGCCGCGACAAACCGCCCGGATGTGCTGGATCCCGCTCTTCTGCGGCCGGGTCGCTTCGATCGTCGGGTATCTCTCGATCTGCCCGATTTCACGGGACGTTGCGCGATTCTGAAGGTCCACAGCGGCGGGAAACCCCTGGAGCCGCAGGTAGATCTGGAGAAGATCGCCAAGCAGACGCCAGGCTTCTCCGGGGCCGACCTCGAGAACCTGATGAACGAGGGCGCCATCCTCACTGCACGTCGCCACAAGCGCACGATCGGCATGTCGGAGCTGGAAGAGGCCGTGGACCGCGTCGTAGCCGGTCCGGAGCGCAAGAGCCGCATTATCAGCGACCATGAGAAGAAGATCATTGCCTATCACGAGGCAGGACACGCACTGGCGGCCGAGTTGCTGCCCCACGTCGACCCGGTGCACAAGATCTCCATTATCGCCCGTGGCATCTCGGGCGGGCATACCCGCCTGCTGCCAACGGAAGAGCGGCGTCTCTGGACTCGTTCGCAGCTATCCGAGACGCTCGTCTTTGCCCTGGGCGGCCTGGTGGCCGAGGATCTGGTTTTCGGCGAGATGACCACGGGGCCCGGGGGCGACCTGCAGCAGTCGACCGAGATGGCGCGCAGGATGATCTGCGAGTACGGCATGAGCGAGAAGCTCGGTCCGGTCGTGTTCGCAACCCGCGACGAGCTGGCCGCGCTGGGTCGCGACACAACGGCACGACACGATTACAGCGACGAGACCGCGCACGACATCGACCTGGAAACCCGGCGGCTCATCGACGAGGCTCTGGCACACGCCAAGAAGATCCTATCGACCCATCGCCCCCTCCTGGATCGCATCGCACGTGCCTTAATCGCCAAAGAAACCTTGAATCGTGAGGATCTCGAGGCCGTCTTTGCCGAGGCCGGCGAGAAGACAATCAAGAAGAACGTGCCCCCGAAGGACACAAAGGGCCCGTTGGGCACTCCGCAACTCTACGCTAGCAGCGAGTAGCACCATGTCATAATCACGCCGAACATCCCCAAGCGGCGCCCCAAATGGCGAAGCTCCCTCCGGGCGCCAGGCGAGAGGCAAGATCGAAGTCTTGCCTCTGTCCTGACGCTGAAAACGAGCCGGTAGTATCAGAGGTGCTGCGGTCGCGGGACGGCTGGCATTCGTCTTGCCCCTGGAACGCTGCGTGCACGAATGAGCCATGCAAAACTACCAGCAAACAGCGTCCAGAATAGACCGAGTCCTGCCAGAGACAGCAGCCGAAACGGCCACACCACGTCGTTGGGCATGTGAACGGGATCTGTGTTCGCCGGCATCGCTGTGTACAACACAGCTGCGCTGGCGACGTAGACAGCCGCCGCCATCAGCCACCTTGGCGACCCACCATGCCGCCTCAAGGTAAGCCGTCCCAGGTAACGGCATACCGCCAGAGACACGATGGTGGCCACTCCGGACAGCATAACGAACGCCAGGTATAGAATCTGGCGATACTGAATGGTCTCCGGGTCCCCAACACCCGGCGGGTTAGCCGGGTATTTCAAGAAGGGAAAGACGGCCACCGACCAACCCATGAGCAATGCCAGAAGCAAGCCGTAGCTCGATGCACGCATGGTCTTGAATCTGCCCTGGGTCAAGTGGAAGACGACGGCGAACAGTAGGGCCCAAGCAAGACCATACAGGACGAACCCGACGAATAGCCCAACCCGTTGAGTATCACGATCAACGAGCAGAGTTTCACCCGTGGCCTCCTGGACATGCCGCAAGAGCTCCTCCAATGCGATAGCGCGGTCGATCACCGGCTCGGTGACGAAGAAGTTGAAGACCGCGACCACAAGGGCAGCGATGAGGCCGCCGATGACAGCCGCCTTGAGAATGGATCCTATTGGTGGTCTTGTCTGCACCGCGTTTCTCCTCTACGTGTCAGACTGTTGTGATCTGGGGAGCCAACCATGGCGTCAGCCCCCCACGATCCGTGTGATAGAGCTAGCTCAGCCCTCTACTCAATGGCAGGGGAAACCCGCCGCGTGCCGCGCGTCGTGCGTAATCTCGTGCAAGAGGTTCTGGTCAAAAGCGAGGTTGCCCTGCACCAGCGACAGCAGCAATCCCTGGTCAAGTGCCACAACATAGAGCATGAGAAGCGCCAGGATACTCATGCCGACTAGCAACTGCCCCTTAGCCATTTGTAACCCGGGAACTTGTAATGTCACAACGTTTCTCCTTTTGTTTTGCACAGAAAAGTAGCCCCCGCCCACCGAGCGTCAAGTCATCAGAAGTATGATGTCGAACGTCACCTCCTTCCCCAACCGCGCGTTTGCCAGCGCCATGGAGGAAAGGGCACAGGGGCAACAAAAAACCCCGCCCTTCGTTCGGACGGGGAAAAAGAATCCCCGGCCCACATCGGTGACCGGGGTACTGGTCAGCTTCGACCACGCCTACCCCTACCTTTCCTCGAAGGCTGTCGGCGTATGACAGAGGCAGTGGACCTGACTTATCGGACGTGGAAGCCCTGTGGGGCAACGCCGAATCACAGTTGCGGGACAGCGCCGGAATCACACCGGTCTTCCGCTGCTATCCCCGACTCTCGTCGGGGCCTCTGTCATCAATATGCGATTGTCGATTCGTTGCGGGCATACTACCACAAACCCGCTGAACGGTCAACGGCTTTTTTGTACTGTCAGGACGACGAACACTTCTCGAGAAACGCCTGCAACTCCGCTGGCAGCTCGGCGCGGAACTCCACCTGCTCTCCGGTGGACGGTAGACGAAAGGTGACGGCGGCGGCGTGGAGGAAATGGCGGCCGCCCAGGGCATGATCTCGACCGTACACCTCGTCACCCACCACGGGATGCCCCAGGGCGGCGAGATGCACGCGGATCTGGTGCGTCCGACCGGTTTCAGGCATGGCGACGAGCAGGGTATAGCTGTTCAGGTAGCGGAGGACTCGGTATCTGGTTCGTGCGGGTCTGCCGCCGTCTACCACGGCCATACGCTGGCGGTAGCGTGGGTCGCGGCCAATGGGCGCATCAACGATTCCCTCTGCAGGGCGCAGGTGACCGCGCACCAGCGCGATGTACTCCTTGTGCACCTCTCGGCCCTTGAACTGGGCGGCCAGGCTCTGGAAGGTTCTATCGTTCTTGGCGACGACCATGACCCCGGAGGTGTGTTTGTCCAGCCGGTGCACGATGCCAGGACGTTCCACCCCGCCGATGGTCGACAGCCCCGTGCCGCGGCCCAGCAGGGCGTTCACCAGTGTGTCCTGACGATGCCCGGGCCCCGGATGCGTCACCAGACCGGCGGGCTTGTCCAGCACGATCAGGTCCTCGTCCTCGTACAGGATGTGCAGGGGAATGACGGCCGGACCCAACTCACTGGGGACCGGGACGGGAACCTGAACGACGATCTCCTGACCAGCCTTCAAGCGCACCCCAGCCTTGACGAGCTTGCCGTCAAGGGTGACCAGGCCCTGCTCGATCAACTGCTGGATTCGAGAGCGTGTCAGCTCTTCGCCGTGCTCAGCGAGGTACTTGTCCAGGCGCTCTCCGGACTCCTCAACTCTCAGCTTGAGGATTCTCATGCTTGCGGGCAGAGGTCTTTTCGGAAAACACCAGCAGATAGAAGAGGATGGCCACGCCGACGACGATCGATGCGTCGGCTACGTTGAACACCGGCCAAACCTGCAGATCGAAGAAGTCAACCACGTAGCCGTAGCGCACCCTATCGACCAGATTGCCTACCGCTCCGCCCAACTGGAGCCCCAGCGAGATCTTCAGGAGCGGACCGCTCTGCGGGAGAATGCGATCGTACAGCAGAATCAGTACGATCACAACCGCCGCGACAAGGATGAAGAACGTCGTCTGCGCGGGCAGCAGGCCAAAGGCCGCACCGGAGTTGGTCACATGGGTCAGGCGCACCGGCCACTCGGCCGGCACCGATTGGCCCGGGAATAGGTTCGTCCTGACCCAGAGCTTGGATGCTTGATCGGCAAGCAGGATAACCCCGGCTATCAGGAAGAGCGGTGCATTGGTGCGCATTCGGCTCATCAGATCAAGCATGTCCTGCTGGTCGCTCCTTCTTGGTTTGACACTCGATGCACAGCGAAGCCCATGGCATCACTCTCAATCGCTCCGCGGCGATTTCTTTCCCGCACCGCTCGCACACACCGTAGTGACCGCGCTCGAAGCGATGCAGGGCCTCATCCACGGCGGCCAGCCTCTCGCGGACACTGTGCTCGAGGGCCAGGTCTACCTCCTCTTGCTCCGTTCCGCTGGCGTCATCCGCCAGATGGGTCCCGTAGCCCCGGTCCTCGGTGTAGGCGCTGGCACCCGCAAGCCGTGTGCTCTCCAGACGCTCCAGCTCACGCTGGAGGCGCTCACGCTCGGCCGATAGGTGAGCCTTGAGCTCGGTCAGAAAATCCTCTGGTTGAGTCATCGCATAACCCCCGACAGCCGGAAATGCCGCCGCTGACTTCACCGGACAGGGCGGGGTCAGCCGCAATTCTCCTGGCGAGACGAGGTCTCGTCCGACCTCTGACTCTCAGTGTAGCACAGCGCCATCGCAAGCGGCAAGACAGCAGCCCACCAAAGCAACCCATGGCCACACGTCACACGAGAGAAACCACTGCTGCGGGATGGGGGCGCGACTGGCGCATAGGCAGCATATCTGCTACACTACCTCCGGCCAGATTTCTCCCAGGCGGAGGTAACGCCGTGCAGTTTTGCCCCTATTGCAACAGTACCAATCGATCAGGCGCCCAGTTCTGCAACACGTGTGGCCGGTCCTTGCCGGGACCGAGCCTGATCTGCTCCCGATGCAGAGCACTTATCACAGAGACAGACAAGTTCTGTCATACCTGTGGAGCACGCTTGTCCGAGGTGGGACGGCAGTTCCACACAATGTCGGACTCTTCCGCTAACACGAACCCACGAACGGCCGCATCGGACAAGATCGGGCTCGGAAGCGGAACCTTCGTCGACGCCATGGAGCCGGCCACAGACGATCCTCCCGCCATCGCCACCCCCAGCATACCTCATCGGCTCGAGGGGTCCTGGCAGCTCATCGATAGCTGGGTGTCCAAACAGGGTCGGCGCGACGCCGCCCCGAACGCGGCTGTGGGACAGACGCTGAGCGATGAGACGGGACAGTCAGGGCTAGCCATCCTGCTTCCGGGACAGGTATCACGAAACCAGGCGATCGGCTTCGTCGCGGTAGTGCTGGCCATCGCGGCGATCATCATGTGGCTGAGTGGCAGAAAAGGCTAGTCAGACATGTGGGCTTCTCGCCGCAAACAACGAAGGGTGGAGGCAGCGCTTTTCTCGTTCGAGAAGCCCGCGACACAGCGTAACCCGTTCGCGGACCTGGCCTACTGGGTACTTAGTCGGCCGCCTCTGACACCCTCGACACTGTATATAGATGCACGATACATGCCATAACGCGAGGACTTACGCTCGGGCGGGCGCTTATCACGCTTGAGTTGGTCGACCGGACGCCCTACCCACGTCACTCCGCCGGATCCGACCGATCAGTCCCATCGGACCGATCCGACCGAACCGCGCGTTTTTGCCTCTCGGACCACGAGTGACAGAGCATCAATATGGTGAGCGGACTATTCCAGCACGATCGTCCCGCTCTTGCCTCCCCGCTTCTCAGCCAAACGAATATCGGTGATCCGGATGGCACGATCGACGGCTTTGCACATGTCGTAAATAGTCAGGGCCGCCACGCTGACCGCCGTCAAGGCCTCCATCTCGACCCCGGTGCGCCCAGCGGTCTTCACCCGAGCCACGATCTCGATCTCGCCACGCTCGTCATGGGGAACGAACTCTATCCCGACGCTGGTCAGTGGCAGCGGGTGGCACATCGGAATCAGGGTCGCCGTCTGTTTCGCGGCCATGATGCCTCCGACCTGGGCCACCGCTAGTACGTCGCCCTTGGACACCCCTCCCGCGCGAATCAGGCGCAGAGTTTCGGGCTGCATCACAACTCGTCCCTTGGCCACCGCTTCGCGTTCCGTCTCGCTCTTGGACGTAACGTCAACCATTCGGGCCCGGCCCGCCTTGTCGAAGTGTGTGAAATCAGACATGAGCAGTCAACTTCCTCGTTTGCTGGGAGATCACCAGAAGATCGAGCAATTGAAGTAACGCTAGCCCCCGATCTGCGACATCCGCTTGTCCTGAGGGCTCAGGTTCTCAGCCAGATGGTGCTGCTCGGGCTTCGCGAAGATCGCCTGGCGGATGATGGATCGCAACTCGTCCAGCGACGCGCCCTTGCGCAGAGGAGTGCGCAAGTCGACCTCGTTCGAAGCCAGGAGACACGGCCGCAATCCTCCCTCGGCCGTCAGCCGCAGCCGATTGCACTCTGCGCAGAAGCACTCGCTGATGGGCGTGATGAAGCCGATTGTACCCAGAGCATCAGGCAGTCGATAGTACCTGGCCGGCCCATTGCCGATGCGGACGCCTTGAGCGACCAACTCGCCCAGAGCGGTCAACCTCTCCTTAACCTCGGTCGAGGAAACGTAGTCAGCCTGATAGCCGCGCTGCCCCACAGGCATCATCTCGATGAAGCGCACATGCCAGTCGCGCTCCACAGTCAGCCGGGCGAAATCGAGCACTTCGTCGTCGTTCACTCCGCGCATGACCACCATGTTCAGCTTTACAGGCGAAAGGCCCACCTGCTGAGCTTGTTCGATACCGCGCAGAACTTCCACCAGATTGCCGCCCCGCGTGATGGCTCGGAAGCGCTCCGGACGCAGCGTGTCCAGGCTGACGTTGACGCGGTTCAGGCCGGCCTCCCGCAGGCTCTGCGCCTGACGCCCGAGCAACAACCCATTGGTCGTCAGCGACAGATCGTCGATCCCTCCTATCCGCGACAGCAGCCCTATGAAGCTAACGACGCCCGCGCGCACGAGCGGTTCGCCCCCCGTGATGCGCACCTTGCTGATCCCCAGATCGGCCGCGGCTCGAACGACGGTCACGATCTCCTCGAAGCTCAGCATCTCCTTCTTGGGCAGCAGACGAACACCCTCCGCGGGCATGCAGTACACGCAGCGCAGGTTGCAGCGGTCCGTGATGGAAATACGCAGATAGTTGATGGGACGTGCGAACGAATCGGAGACTCCGGACATTCAGTTCACCCCCGAGACGAGTGCAGCCATTATATCAGAACCTATCTGACCAGCGAAGTCCACTTCGCACCTGTCTAAGGCACCACGTTCGTCCTCGGAGCAAAGCCTCGCCATCGTGGCAAACCATCCGTCGAGACGGATACCGGTCCCATTCTCCCGAGACAAAATGGCACAACTCTTGCGGCCCCTCATGCGTGCGGAATCTCTCCACCCCCACCAAGGTTGGCGCGATGAGGGACCAGATATCGAAGGTTCCGGCTTGCTCGTGGGCCGCTTTGGCGTGACGATGGCGATTATCTTCCCCGCACACTCAACAACAAGGAGGACAACAAGCATGATGGGCCGATATGGAGCTGGATCGGGGATGAACCAACAGATGGGCAGAGCAGGCTCCGGATCTCCCGGCATTGGCATGGCACCCCAAATGGGCATGGGGGGCTGGGGATTCCCCGGTTTCGGCATGAGCCCGCAGATGGGCATGGGCTTCTCGCCAACTGCTGCAGGCATGTTATGTCAGGCCTGCGGCATGCCTGCCATGGGCATGGGCGCGTCTCCGATGATGGGCATGACGGGAGGCGGGTTCTGGCCCGGCTACGCCATGATGGGCGCGCCATACGCGGGATACTGGACGCCCGGCTACGGCTGGGGCTATCCAGGGCCAACCTATGGCGGAACCTACACTGGCTACTTCACGAGCACTTATGGCATGGCCAGCGACGATCAGATCCGCGGGCTGGTTTACGACGCTATCGACGCAGACCCCACCATCCCACCCGGAGTGGAAATCAACGTAGACGTCAAAGACGGCATCGTTACCCTGTCCGGAACAGTGCCCAGCAAGCGCATTAAACACTCCGTTGGCGATACTGCCTGGTATCTTCCTGCCGTCACCGACGTCAACAACAACATACAGGTGACACCGCGCAGACGTGGCGAGGGGACGCCACGAGGAAGAACGAGCGAGCCGACCACACAGCGTCCGACTGGACGATAGTCGAGACCTGTCGTAATGGTACTTTGTCATTCTGAGGCGCGCACCCTTCGGCTCGGCTCAGGGTAGGCGCCGAAGAATCCGTACCCCTTGCCGCACAAGAGTCGTAAAGGCGCGGATTCTTCCTCGCCTTCGGCGAGTCAGAATGACAAACTACGAATAAACTGCGATCGGTCCGGAGCGCATAGGCGAGTCCTGGGAGCGTCCGCTTGAGGCGGACGCTCCCAGGCAAATTCCCCGAAGCGGGGCGAGAACTTTGCGGATCGCTGGATGGAGGATTCGCTTGAGGCAATACGGATAGGGAGGAAGACAAGCAGATGGCTCTTCAAGGACTTCAAGGGCGACGAGTGGCCATCTTGGCCGCCGAGCTCTACGAGGATCTCGAGCTGTGGTATCCACTGCTTCGGCTCCGCGAAGCGGGAGCGGAAGTGGTCGTAGTGGGACCTGAGGCCGAGACATACGAGAGCAAGCATGGATATCCGGTGAAGGCCGATCTGGCGGCAGATCGCGCCAACGCAAGTGAATTCGACGCCGTCGTCATCCCCGGCGGCTGCGCCCCGGATCATATGCGCAGATCGCCGGCCATGATTCGCTTGGTGCGGGACATCTTCGAACAGGGCAAGGTCGTGGCCGCCATTTGCCATGCCGGCTGGATGCTCGCCTCGGCCGATATCCTGAGAGGACGCCGCGCCACCGGCTTCTACTCGATCAAAGATGACATGATCCACGCCGGAGCGGAATACGTGGACCAGTCAGTGGTGCGCGACGACAACTTGATCACGTCGCGGTTTCCGGACGACCTGCCGGATTTCTGCCGCGAGATTATCGCCACTCTAAAGCCTGAGTGGTAACGCCAACCGCGGCATAGTTTCTGCCCGCAGTACAGTAGTTCCTGTACACGTCCTATTCCATGCTACTCTTGAACTGATGGGAGGGATGGACGATGCTGGAACGACTGGAGAGCGCAGATAGCCGCGTGTGG
This sequence comes from Chloroflexota bacterium, assembly GCA_004297765.1. GTDB lineage: Bacteria > Chloroflexota > Dehalococcoidia > FW602-bin16 > FW602-bin16 > FW602-bin16. Next base: position 10,795 of record SCTZ01000175.1, read on the forward strand.
GAAGGGCACACCCGCGTGCTAGAGGACGCGACCCACATGCTGGGCGGCATAGGGGCCGGGTTGCTCCTGTACTCCGTGCTGCCCCAAAAGGCCCGGAACATCGGTGTCGGGCTGCTCGGAGTATCCTTCCTGATGCACCTGTACGCGTTCACAACGTCGCGCAGCAGGACATTTGGCTAGAGGATGGTTCCGCCGCCTAGCACCAGGTCTTCCTCGTAGAAGACCGCCGCCTGCCCGGGGGTGATCGCTCGCTGGGGCTCGTCGAAGGTCACACGAGTGATCCCCTCGGGTCCCGGTACCAGGCTAGCCTGGGCCGGCCGCGCATGGTAGCGAACCTTGACCGTTGCGCGGATGGGGCTATCTGGCTTCTCGATAGAAAGCCAGCGCGTTTGCGCCACCACACATTCCCTCGCGAACAGGTCCTCCCAAGCGCCCACGACGATAGCGTTGTCTGCTGCATCGATGCGAACGACGTAGGTCGGCCGTCCCAGGGCCAACCCCAGTCCATGCCGCTGCCCAACCGTGTAGAAAGCGATGCCACGATGCCGACCCACATCGTTGCCGCTCAGGTCGTAGATAGGCCCCGGCGCGCCCAGGGTCGGATCGACCAAGGTTAGATAGTCCCCATACCGGCCGCTGGTGACGAAGCAAATCTCCTGACTGTCCGGCTTGTCAGCCACGACCAGATCAAGCTCGCGAGCCAGAGCGCGCGCCGCCTCCTTTCGATACCAACCCAGCGGGAACAGACAGCGAGCGAGCTGATGCTGGGTCAACATGTAGAGCACGTAGCTCTGATCTTTTCCGGGATCAACAGCCTGGCGCAGGCGGTACCGCCCCGAAGTCGCATCGAGGCTCAAGCGCACGTAGTGCCCCGTGGCCAAGTAATCCGCGCCCAGACCAGCGATCCGCTCTGGAAGAGCGGCGAACTTGATGCGCTCGTTGCAGCGAATGCACGGATTGGGGGTGCGTCCTCGGCGATATTCTTCGACGAAGTCCGCGATCACCTGCTCCGCGAAGAGATCGCGGTAGTTCAAGACGTAATGCGGGATCACAAGCTTCTGCGCCACCCGACGTGCATCCTCCACAGCCCCGAGGGCGCAGCACGCGTCAGCACGCGGCACAGCCTCCTCCTGGCTCTGTTTTGGCCACACGTTGAGAGTGACGCCAATCACCTCGTACCCCTGCTCTACCAGCAGCGCCGCGGCGATCGAGCTATCAACCCCTCCACTCATGGCCACCACCACTCTGCCTCTGGACATCGTCACCCCCCTATTTCGCAGAGAAAGTATAGCATCAAATTACTGACAGGTGCCCGCCCTTCTGGCGCGCATCTTGCGGCTCGGCCACCCAAGTGTTAGACTGCATAATAGGAGACTGGCCGACGCACAGCCTCTGGAAATGGAGACAGCGAGCTCCGAAGGAGGAGGCAATGCGCTTCGAAGATCGGCGAGACGCCGGACGCCAATTGGCGGCAGCCATGGAGCGATATCGAGGCAGCGACGGGATCGTCCTGGCTCTCCCGCGCGGGGGGGTCGTCGTCGCCTATGAGGTCGCACGGCATCTGGAATTACCGCTCGACGTGTTCATCGTACGCAAGGTGGGTGCCCCCGGCGATCCGGAGTTCGGCATCGGGGCCGTGGCGGAGACGGGCGCAGTTCAGATCAATCAGCAAGTCATCCGGCTCTACGGCATATCGCCAACGTACTTGCATCAGGAGATCGAGCGTCAGAAAGAGGAAATCCGGCGCCGACAGTTGGTCTACAGAGACGGTCGCTCTATGCCCAACCTGAAGAAACGGACGGTCATCGTCGTGGATGATGGTATCGCCACGGGCTACACCGCCCTGGCCGCCGTCAGGGCCATCTGGATGGAGGACCCCCGCGAAGTAGTCCTGGCCGTCCCAGTGGCGCCGCCCGAGGCGATAGAGCAACTGCGCCCGGAAGTGTCAGAGCTGGTGAGCCTGGATACGCCTTCGCCGTTCTACGCCGTCGGGGCCTGGTATACCGATTTCTCGCAGACTACCGACGACGAGGTGCGATCTCTCCTGCAAGCAGCCCATCAGTAGACCTGACTACCATGCCTCGACTCAAACTGAACTACGCCAGCGCCTCTGGGATCAGCTATTGGGAGAAGGAGTAAGAGAAAGATGTCAGTGGGAAATAAGGGAAAAAGGTCCCGTGAATCCGTTCTCCTCTGACGCTTCCCAGTCAGCCGATCGACATCCACTGTCCGTGCCAGAGGTCGTGAGGCTTGTCCAGCCCGCGGTGGTTCAAGTGAGCACGCAGCAAATGCGGCTGGACGCATATCTGCATCCCCAGCCACGCGGAGGCATCGGCAGTGGCGTCATCATCGACGCGGAGGGGACGGTTCTCACCAACAATCACGTGGTCCAGTCGGGTCGCCCAACCGTGACATTAGTCGATGGTCGGCGCCTGGACGGACAGGTCATCGGCAAAGATCCCACCACAGACCTTGCGGTCATCGAGCTAGACGGCACGAGCCTGCCCACAGCGCGCCTGGGGGATTCGAGCGCGCTGGAGATCGGGGAGCAGGTGGTGGCGATCGGCAACGCGCTGGGCTTGCCCGGAGGTCCGACGGTCACCAGCGGCGTGGTCAGCGCCACCGATCGCATCATCCAGGGTCCAGGGGGAGCCACGCTCTACGACCTGATCCAAACAGACGCGGCCATCAATCCGGGCAATTCCGGTGGCCCGCTCGTCAACCTGTACGGCGAGGTCGTCGGCATCAACACGGCCATCATCGCTTCGGCCCAGGGCATCGGATTCGCCATCGCCATCAACTCCGCCCGTCCCATCGTAGAGAGCCTTCTGTGCCTGGGGCGAGTCGTGCGGCCCTGGATCGGAGTGATGCCCACCTCGGTCACGCCCATGGTCGCCGCCCAGTTTCGCCTGTCCCGCGACCGCGGCGCCCTGATCCTGCACGTCGATCCCTACAGCCCAGCCGCCCGCGCCGGTCTCCGCCCCGGCGACGTCATCGTCTCTCTGGACAACACACCAGTCAACGACGAAGCCACCCTCCGCCGCGAGATCGCCTCTCGCTCCATCGGTACATCCATCCAGCTCGGCACCATCCGCGGCACCAGACAGCGCACGGTGACCGTGCCGCTGGAAGAGCTGCCGACGACGTAGAACGTTGCTTCGTAATCCAGACGGCTTCCGTTCCCCAAAGCTGCGCCTACGGTTCCCCGCTTGCCCAATCCGCTAGAATGGTCCGATCATGCTCGAAGGCGAGTTCCGGTAACTCGTGCAAGGCGAAGAGACCGAGCTGGTCCGACTCCTCGCTGAGAGTCAGCTCGCCCCCTACGACGCTGCCGGCGTAGACGATGAAAACAATGGAGCGGTCGTCGTTTCCGTAGACCCCGACCAGGCGCCGGATCTCCACGTCCATGCCCGTCTCCTCCATAGCCTCACGCGCCGCCGCCACGTGCGCCTCCTCCCCCAGATCCACGTAGCCGGACGGAAAGGTCCAGCGCCCGAAGCCGGGCTCGATAGCGCGCCGGTTAAGAATCAGCTTTCCATCCAGCGCCACGATGCAGCCCACCGCCACCTTCGGTCCCACGTATTGCACCAGCCCGCACTCCGGGCAGATCGGACGCTCTCGACCGTGCACAAACCGCAGAGCCAGCTTGGTAGCGCATCGCGGACAATAATTAAGCCTGCCGGAATCCATCCTACCGGACCTCCTGAGCTTCATTAGCGGTCACCACACGCAGCATAGCGCAAAGGCAGGGCAGCCATCAAAGGGCATTCGCAGTGAAAAGGAGATGTGTGGGGTAGTGGGATAATGGAGTGCCCGGCGTTGGTGGGGTTGAGGCTTGCCAGGCGGAATGATAAAGAGGCGAATAGTTCGCAGTAGATTG
>SCTZ01000176.1 GCA_004297765.1 Chloroflexota bacterium
CCGCTATGGTAGGCGCAGCCACCGCATTCGGCGGTGCGGCCGCGCCGTTTCTCGCGGACCTAGCCCTGGTCGGAATTGCCGGTGCCATAGGAGTGGGAACGGGCGGGCTGGGGTTCATTGCAATCGCTCTCGTCGTGGGCGTTGGTGCTGGCTATGTAGGAAGCCACGCAGGGACAGGCCTTTCACGTGCGGGGCTCGACTGGTGGGGCTGGAGGTAGAGGTGGCATGCTGTTCGGACTGAGCCTGTTCGTCTGGATCCCAATGCTCGGCTTCATGGGTACTGGAGCGGCTATCTGGCTAGGTTGGTGGAGAAGCTGGGTCGATCACCCCAGGCTGCAATACTACGCATGGCGGCTCCCAGGTCTGCCCTGGGTGGCCATGGCATTTGCGGTTGGGACAGTGCTGGGTATCTTGCGCAATAAGGGACTCAGCCTACCTCAGAATGTAATGGAGGCCTTGGTTCTGCCCTGGGGCGCCATTGGCTTTGTTGTGATGATCTTCCACTGGCCTCGCTGGGCCTTGCCGCCGTGGTACCGCAAGCTGATGCTGGAAAGGAATGGTCCGCCCCCAACACGTCCATGGTGGCTGAAGTGGATTGACTGGTAGATCGATCTGCCTTTTGAGGGCACGATGCGACGGGTAGCTTCGATGAACCGGGCTTCCTGGAAGAGGCTTGCAGATCAGGTGTCTTCCACTGGGTTGGCACCGACCACCTTGGCAGCACCATCCGGGTGGCCGACGCCAGCTTCAACCCAATCGATGGCATGCGCTATCTGCCCTACGGCGGCTCGCGGGACGCCGGCACCAACCTGCAGACCGACCATCTCTTCACGTCGCAGGTGCTAGACGCGAGCATCGGGCTGTACTGGTATAATAGTCGGGCCTACGATCCGGTGCTCGGGCGGTTTTTAGTCCCGGACACCATCGTGCCAAATGCGATGAACCCACAATCGCTTAACCGCTACTCCTATGGACGAAACAACCCGCTGCGCTACACCGACCCGTCAGGGCACGACGAGGAGGACTGGTTCAGTGAAGACTGGAAACAGGCCTTCCGCGACTCGCACGACGGAGCTGATCCAACGGACAGCGACTACGCGGACCGCTACAGCTCGATGGCCGAGGCATCGGGGTACGAGAATACCGAGGCACCGGAGTGGGTGGCGGCAGCAGCTGGTGGAGACGGGGGCGGCGGTGGCGGCGATGGCGGCAGCACGCCTTCGGAGCCGACCGGCGTCGCAGACCCGCCGGCAGCTTCGGATGTGGTCAACACGACAGCGGCATCAGGAGACGAATCAGGACCCAAGGACGCTGGCGGTTTGCTTGCTGATGCCCTCTCTCCGGAACCAGCCGATATTGGCAGCGCTGTGCTCTCCACAGCCGGACGTACCAAGGAAGCCATAGTCGAGCCATTCAGCAGGAGCGGGGCCCGACTTTTCGGTAAAATAAACATCGCCACCGGCGCCATCTACGATGGCTTCTCCGGCTATGAGACCGAACTGGGAAAGGATGGTGGGCACTCCCGAGAGAGGGCTGCTATGGTTGGGATTGGCACCGCGGCAGGCGGTGCGGCCGCACCCATTCTTGCGGACCTCGCTCTAGTCGCAGCTGCTGGTGCCTTGGGAGTGGGAACAGGCGGGATTGGTTTCATTGCCATCGCTCTCGTCGTGGGCGTTGGTGCTGGCTGGGCGGGAAGTCATACTGGTACTGGCGTTTCTCGATTAGTACTCAATTCGTTCGGAGTCAGGTAAGGGATGCTGATTGAACTGGTTTACTGGCTCTGGCTGGTCTTGATGACTATTGCTGGCGCGGCGGTTTGGTTCGGCTGGTGGTGCAAGAAGATCTTGGTCAGTCCGTCTTTTGAGAGGTTACCAAAGGCAAGCGCCTGGCCCGGGTTCCCGTGGATGGTAATGGTATTCACGATGATGGGCGTGCTGATGATACTGCATGGCTGGGGGCTTAGGCTGCCTGATAAAGTCATCATTGCGCTGATTCTTCCTTGGGGACCTGTCGGTCTCTTTGTTGGGATTTTTCGATGGCCGAACTGGGCTCTGCCGCCCTGGTATCGAGAGTTATGGGACGACCGCAAGAGACGGGAACGAGAGGGATTGCCCCAACCACCCCTTCTCAGCGAACTGCAGGAGCATCAGCGGCAAATGCTGGAGAGAGACCCCAACGTGTTCAGGCACCGGCGGGCCATGGTCGTGGTGGTCCTCGGTTTGGTTCTCATGAGCATTGGCCTGTACTTCTTCCTCTCCCCGACGGCGTCGGAGGACATCGCCCTGATTCGGCGACGGCTTCCTCTCCTCCCGATCGCCTTTCTCTACGCCGCCTTCCCAGAAGGGCTGGCGTTGGTTTGCCTTGGACTGGCTATCCGGTTGGATCGAACGCCCGTGCACCGATGTCTTCTCTGGGGAGGTATCGTCGTCTCTGTGGTCACGCTCCCAGTCGTGCTGTGGTACTCAGGCTTGATCTGATAGGAGACCGATGCGCACTCGGCGTTGGTATTGCAACAGCGTCTGTGGCTGGGCCAAACGGGCCGGAGTCTGTCTGGGGTACGACGCTTGACGCTCAACCCAGTTCGGGAGCGGCCGCCGTACGGTCCCAAGGAGGCGATAGTCGAGTCGCCCAGCAAGGACGGGGCCCGACTTCTCGGCAAAATGAACATTGCCACTGGCGCCATCTACGATGGCTTCGCAGGCTATGAGAACGAATTGCACGCCGATGGTGGGCATTCCTGGGAGAGGGCCGCGGCCGTGGGCGGATTCACGGCATTCGGTGGTGCGGCCGCGCCGTTTCTCGCGGAACTCGCTCTAGTCGGAATTGCCGGTGCCATAGGAGTTGGCACGGGCGGGATTGGGTTCGTTGCCATCGCTCTCGTCGTGGGCGTTGGTGCTGGCTATGCAGGAAGCCACGCCGGAACTAGCCTTTCACGCGGGTTCCTCGACTGGCGGGGCTGGAGATGACAGTGCCATGTTCCTCGAACTGAGCCTGTGGTATTGGATCGGTCTATTCGGTCTCATCCTCGCTGGCGCGGCGATCTGGTTCGGCTGGTGGAGAAGCTGGGTCGATCACCCCAGGCTGCAATACTACGCATGGCGGATACCCGGAGGACCATGGATAGCTCTTGCCATGACCGTGGTGGCGGTTGACGGAACGCTTCAGCATCTCGGATTCGACTCATCGAAGGTAGTCCCAGAGGCGATCATGCTGTATGTCGTCGCCGTCTTGAGTATCATCGGCTTGAGTGTTATGGCCTTTCACTGGCCGCGCTGGGCTCTACCCCCTTGGTATCGGAAGCTGATGCTGGAAAGGAACGGTCCGTCGCCACCGCGTCCGTGGTGGCTGAAGTGGATTGATTGGTAGATCGGACTGGCTCCTATGGCACAGTGCGATGGGAAGCTGCGTAAGCCACGCTCGGATGAAGCTCGCAGATCAGGTGTCTTCCACTGGGTGGGCACCGATCACCTTGGCAGCACCATCCGGGTAGCTGATGTCAACTTCAACGCGGTCGACGGCATGCGCTATTTGCCCTACGGCGGCTCGCGCGATGCCGGCACCAACCTGCAGACCGACCATCTTTTCACGTCACAGGTGCTGGACGCGAGCATCGGGCTGTACTGGTACAATAGTCGGGCCTACGATCCGGTGCTCGGGCGATTCCTGGTTCCGGACACCATCGTGCCGAACGCCATGAACCCGCAATCGCTGAACCGCTACTCCTACGGACGAAACAACCCGCTGCGGTACACCGACCCGAGCTAGCACGACGAGAGGGACTGGTTTGGGGATGACTGGATCCAGGGTTTCCGCCACTCCCGCTTGGCAGCAACATCCCCGCGCTTTGGCGCGCCTAAAGGTAAATAATACGGCCGCCATTGTGCCACGATCGTCTTACCATCACACTCTAACATGCTGGCTTGATTGCTTGATCCAAAAGTGCTATACTCTCGCTATATGAAGGCGGTGAGTATGATGCCAAAGGAATTACGACGGATAGAATACGATGAACTGGCTACCAATCTGAGGCGCGTCTTTGATCGCCTCATGAGTGACAACGAGGCTGTGGTAGTCGAGAAAGAAGGTAGAGAACTCGCAGTGCTCAAGCCTTTACGGTCCACTAAGATACGACGCCCGCGGAAAGCCAGTGCTGCCAAGGTCGCGCAATCGAAAGACGGGATTCTCCAGGCAACCGGCGGGTGGAAGGACATCGTTGACACGGAAGCATTCAAGGCATACATCTACAAACGACGTCGCACCTCCAGCCGACCTTCCGTTCATCTATGAATCAATACCTGCTGGATACTGACTGGATCGTTGATGTCCTCAATTTGGCACTTCACTGTAGGGTAGCCACCGAGAGCATGCAAAGAGACGCCTATCCTTATTGACGTCGTCGGCGGGACGAACTCAGGAGTAGGACCGCGGTAAGGGACAGCGAGAAAAAGGCGAGCATTCATCTGGCGAAGGTCTCGTGTAGCAGTAGGATTTGCTGTGCGTAGATTACGCCGGCCGCCAGGTAACGTTGTCGCTCCACCAGTCGTGGCCACCCGACGATCATGGAGAGAGCCAGACCAGACGACGAGGTGTACGGCATGATCAGAGGACCGGAGGCGACACTTGTCGCCAACTGGTCCCGTGGATCAGGAGCGCGCCAGCACCACCACAAGACTACTACTAATATGGCGCCAGATATGCCGTACGGTAGCCAACCCGGCCAGCCCAGCAGCGAGACAAGCCCATGCAGGGGCACGTAGAGCGAGACGTTGTACAGCTCGCGCTCGGTCACTGCTCCTCGTGTTCGTACATCCAATCGATCAGGTTATCCATCACTGTGGTTTCGGCTTCACTGGCGGGGGCTGTGTCAAGCATAGCGACCAATCTCGCGAGCTCCTCAGCTTCCTTGGTCTTGCCAGCCTCGCGTAGATTGGCGAGCATCGCCTCAGCACGCCTGCGCAGAGCGATGGCCGCTCCCAAAGGGGACTCTCTCGTGGTCCGCTCGATCGTCGCTTGCGCCAACGCCTTCTCGTCCTCGCTCAGCCTGCCTTTGGGACCGGTCACGTTGATGCCGGCTTTCCGCTTCGTGAAACGGTCATGCGCAGTGATGTGGACGATGCCGTCGACGTCGTAGTCGAAGCCGACCAGCACTTCACGCTGCCCGCCGCTTGGGTTCGGCGAGATGCCAGTGAACTCGAACTCCCCCAGAAAAGTGTTCTGGTCCACGGTATAGCCCTCGCCTTGAAAGACGCGCACAAGGACTCGGTCCTGGTCGGGATACAGGGTAAAGAAGCGCTCGGTCTTCGAGCATGGGATGGCCGTTTTGCGAGGTATGACGACGGAGAAACGGTTGGGAACTTCCACCCCGACCACCACGGCATAGGTCTGAATGCCAAGCGAGTAGGGGCAGATATCGACCAGCACGGCATCGATCGGCTCACCCGCGATGATCGCTCCCTGCACGGCGGACCCTAGAGCGACGGCCTCGTCGGGATGGATCTCCGAGCGCGGCACAATGCCTAAGTGGCTGTGCACCAACTCGGCAACGCGCGGGATGCGGGTCGAGCCGCCGACGAGTAGGACGGTGTCCAGGTCCTTTGGCCGCCAGCCGGCATCGGCAAGGGCGCCGTCAATGGCATCGAGCGTGCGCTTGATAAGGTCCTCGATCAACCCCTCGAACTCTTCGCGTGACACTTCCTGCTCGAAGTGCACCCGCTTCAGGATGTGCTCCTCGCGGACAGTCGCATAAGGAATATCCGATAGCTGGATCTTGGCCCGCTCCGCCGCGGCGGTAAGGCGAGCCATGGCGCGCCGGTCATTCCGTGGATGCACCTGGTAACGATTCTCGATGAGCGCCGTCAGCTTATCGACCAGGCGGGCATCGAAGTCGTCGCCACCAAGGAACGGATCGCCGTGAGAGGCGCGCACCTCGACCACCCCGTGGGAAAGCTCGATGGCCGAGACGTCGAAAGTGCCACCGCCCAGGTCGTATACCAGGGCCCGGCAACTACCTGCCCGGTCGATCCCGTAGGCGAGCGCGGCCGCGGTCGGCTCGTTGATGATGCGTACGACCTCCAGCCCGGCGATTTCGCCAGCGTCTCTGGTGGCCTGCCGCTGGGCATCGCTGAACCTAGCCGGAACGGTGATCACAGCCTGCCTCACCGGCTCACCAAGCACCTGCTCTGCCCGGCGCTTGAGCTCACGCAGAATGAACGCCGAGATCTCCTGCGGCGTGAATTCCCGGTCGCCCAGGCGCACGCGCTCCGCCGAGCCCATCTTACGCTTGATCGAGCGAACTGTACGCTCGGGTGAAACGATCAGTTGATTGCGTGCCGGAGTGCCTACTAATAGCTCCCCCGAAGGTCCGAAGCCGACAACCGATGGCAGAAGCGTCTCGCCGTGGTAGGCCAACACCTCCGGCCTTCCGTGCCGCACCGCGGCGACAAGGGAGTAGGTAGTTCCCAAGTCAATGCCGACTGCTCTATTACTCATCCGCGATCTTCTCTCCTGGCTGGTCACTAACCTCCGACGCGGGCATGTCCTCCGCCTCGCGCAGCGGCCGGCTAGGCTCCTCGGCCGGCAGCACGGCCTTGCCCACCACCACCTGCGCGAGCCGAATTACGCGGTCCGCCGCGCGATAGCCATGCTGTTCCTCGCGCAGCACGATTCCATCTTGCTCCGGCGGACAGTCCATCACGGCCACCGCTTCGTGCACATGCGGATCGAAGGGCATTCCTAGCGCCTCGATGGGCGTGACGCCGCGCCGCTCCAGAGCGTCTCTGAGGCGTCGATACGTGAGCTCCAAGCCACGTACCCAAATCTCCACGTCCGATATGGGCACACTGGGCAGTGGGCGCTGCGTCCCGATGGCCTCGCCCATGGCACGCCACCAGCGCCGCACGGTGGGATCGTCGATCTGGCGCCCCACCTCGATCAACGCCTGGGCGATAGCACGGGACTCGTCCAGGGCCGCTTCAAGGCCGTCAAGCGTGGTCATGACGTCGCCCAGAGTTTCCCACCAGATCTCTTCCCGGATCTCCTGCTCTCTCTCCCGCGCGCTTTGCCCTTCAGATTCAAGGGCGGCCTCCAGGCGCTGCAGCGCCGTGCCGACATCGGAAAGGGATGCCTGAACACCTTCCAACGTCGCGCCGGTGCGCATTAGCTCGCGCCCCATCCGCGCGCTCTCGCGCTGGGTGGCAGAGGTGCTCTCCCGGATGCTGGCAATCTCGGTGGACAACGCCTCGCGTGTAGCCTGCATCACATGGGCAACCTCATCGGTCATGTCCCAGGAGAGCGCCTCAATGAGCAACTCGAGCATCTCCTCAGCTCGCGCGCCAAGGTAGTTGGCCATTATCTGGGCCACCTGTGCCGAGCGCGAGCTACCCGGCTCGGGGCCAGACGCGGCGACGGACTGGACAGCCTGGTTGGAACGCTCCAATTCCATTTCCTGCTTGGACGCTGGTCGGATATCTGGTACCTGCCCATCCTGTCGCTCATCTGAAGGCACGGAGGCTCTGGTCTGCCCTGGGGGCGATATACGATCGAAGAGCTGGCGCAGCGCCGTGAAGGGATGCATCGACATCAAGTGCGCTCCTCTCTTCGATAGCGTTGCAGAATGGCATCCTTCTTGGCCGCGACCATCGCATCGATCTCAGCATCAAGCCCGGCGAGCGCGATGGCGATGAGATGATCGAGCCATTGAGCCGGAAACGCCGGGGCAGGCGCATCGTGCAATCGGCCAAGATCGAACTCCTCGTCACTCTGTCGCAGCTCCAGCAGCGTCAGCTCGGCCCGCTTGCGGGGCGAGCGCAACTGGTCATATGCCGCGCGAATCCGCTTGAAGCCTTCCGGGTCACGCTCCGGTGGATGGGCGCGCACCAGGGCGAAGTAGGCGCCGCGAATCTCCGATGGCGTGGACTCCGGAGAGACACCGAGCACAGCGTAGGGATCGTCTCCTGCTAATTGCCATTCGGCATGCTCATGCTCGTCCATGAACACCTCCTACGGGTTCAGGCCAAACCGTCGGATTGGCATCCAACCACTGTGCGACAGCCGTAGCCGTCCTTCGTTCCAGCAGCTTGTATCGGTACTTGTAATCTAGGTCGGTCACGAAGAGGATCCCTTCGGCGTCGTTGGTCGACACGGAATCCCAAGCGATGCTGTTTACGAGCGCCCTCGCTGTGGGCATGTCGTCGGCACGAAGCAGACCCTGCGCGAGGAACATGCGAACAGTGATGTCGGGTGCCCATGGAACGAGCTCGGCCAGCGCGCGCCGCAGGAACAGCTTCCCTTGCGGCGTTGCTATGACCGCTTCCGCGGCATCAATCGCGTCCACCACGAAGCCACGGCTGAGCAACTCCTTGAAGCATTCTTTGCAGCGCTCGACGTCGCCAGCCTTGGCCCATTCCGCGGCGAGAGCTGGAAAGCGCTCCGGCGAGCGCTTTGCCTTTTTCATCGCGTCTGCCCATGCCTCCGCTGCCAATTCTCGCTCGCCCGCTTTCCAGTAAACGCGGCCTGTCTCGATCGCCGCATTCGCCTTGTCGGTGGCCTCCCTCACGCATTTCTTGAGCGTCCGGATCGCAGCCTTGCGCTTGCCCTGGGCAAGCTGGACGGTGCCGAGGGCAACGAGACCAAGGACCCTGCCGCCGGGTAGCAACTCGAGGGCTCGCCGTGCGTCGCCTTCCGCGGTTGCCGCGGCCGGCGAGTCGATGGCACGCAAGGCGGTGGCCGTGCCGAGGCCGAGGTGGACGAGAGGATTGTCGGGTTCCAGCACATAGGCCCGCTCGAGCGCCTTCACGGCGGCATCGACGTTCCCGAGCAGCCTATGAGCAGCGGACAAGCTCATGAGCACATCGACGGAGTCGGGTTGATCGGCAACCAGCCGCTCAAGATGCGGGAGCGCCTTGCGCGGCGAGCCCTCCTCGATGAGAAGCCCGGCGAGCTCACGGCGCGTATCCGTATCGTCAGGCACCGCGGTCAGCGCGCGCTCCATCTGGGCGATGGCGCGCCCGAGATCGTCCTCTTCAAGATATAGATCCGCCAGATGGCGATGCGCCACAGCTTGCACGTGAGCGCTGAGCGCCTCATCCTCCGTCGCGACGGCCCCATCGCGCCGCGCTTTGCCGGACTTCGCCGTGCCCTTGGCCAACTGTTGCACCAGCTCGTGCCAGTGTGGGATGGCCTCGTCCGCTCTGTCGGCCCGCTCCAGGGCCACAGCCAGATTCTGGCGCAGGACGAAGTCGCGCGGGGTGATCTCCAGTGCCTTCGTCCAGAGGCGCGCCGCCTCGTCGTAGTCCTCCGCCCGCGCTTTCTCCTGCCCATACAAGCGCAGGGCGTAGGCGACGTTCTCGCGGGCGACGTCTGCCGTCTGCCCACCGACCTCGCTCAGCTTCGTCAGCCAATCGGCGGCGCGCGCCAAATCCTGGTCGAGGACAGCATCGATGACGAGTTGATTATAGGTCCAGATCAGGTGCTCCCGAACCAGCTCCCTTGACAGCCCCAATCGAACGGCTTCCTCCAGCGCCTCAGCAGCCGGCTGGAGCTCCCGACGCCGCGCATGGGCCAAGCCGCGGTAGAAGTTGGCGTAAAGCACGACACAGTCCGGGCAATGAGTCGTTCGAGGCACTCTGCCGCAGCGCGGGCAGCGCCACGTGGGGCGCGCCCTTGGCGAGCAGCACGATAGCATGGATGACCTTCGCGATGGGCTGCTGGGCCCGGGCAAGCGATTGCTCTGCCGTGGGGAGGTTGCCCTGTGCCATCGCAAGGATCGCGGAAGTAAGCTCTGCCGCATGCGGCCCATTCCCGGCCACTAGAGCGGTGAGCTGTTGGCCGCGATCCCCGGCAGCAACGTGCGCCAACAGTGCCTCGAACGCCATGCCTGCATCGCCGGGTGCCAGACGATGCGCCTCGTCCAACTCGCCCAACGCGGACCGCAGCCGTCCGGCCCGCCTAAGCACGGTGCCGTGCAACCGGCGCAACTCGGCATCGACGGGAGCCACTTCCAGGGCTCGCTCGAGCGATGTCAGCGCGCGGGCGGGCTTCTCCCAGCGTTGGAAGGCCTATGCCGCAAACGCGGAGGCGAGGAGTTCCCGACCTTGAGCGCTCGAGCGAACGTCGCGCGTCTGGGACAGGGTTTGGCAGGCGGTGTCGACTTGTCCGCCGGACAGCGCAGCTTCGGCCTGCCGCAACATGTGCGCGGAGTCAAGTGCGGCTCCAGCCTTACCCGGTTGATTCTGATGCTGTTTTGCGGACTTTCTTCCCTTTCCCACGTGGTCATCTTCTCCAAGCATCGCTGGGTGTATTATAGCGTACAAGTAACTGTTCAGCCCAATTGATTTGCTAGCATGCTGCCAGCGAACGGGCGTAGCTACCGACCCTCCAAAGGACGTGAGTCCTCGCGAGTTGGCCGACGCAATACGCAAGGCCGCGCGGGGAGAAGCGCTGCTTCACCCCAGGGTCAATGGCACGAGCAGGTGGCCGAGACGTACCGTCTCGACGACGAAGTTGCCGATGATCTGGAGCAGATGCGATATGACCCTTGAACAAGTGCTAGAAAGTAAGCGCGAGGACATCTTGCGGATCGCCGCCAGGTACGGCGCGCACGACGTGCGCGTGTTCGGCTTGCTGGCTCGGGGTGAAGCTGACGCCGCGAGCGACGTGGATTTCCTCACCGGTTAGGGGACCGCCAAAGTGCAGGGAACAGGATGTCAGACGTTAGGGTACTAAGCACCTCGCCAAAAGTAGGCGGGTCCAGGGCGCAGCGCCTGGCGGGGCCTGGGGTGTCCCCAGAACACGCCTCTCTTTTGGATATGTGTTTAGTACTACAACCGTACTTTGTCATTCTGAGCGCCGCAGCGCGAAGAATCCGTACTTCCGGGGGCGAGTGGCGCGGATTCTTCGGCGTGCGCGCCTCAGAATGACCAACAGAGGCGGTGCTCAAGATGAGAAGTTCGATGAACTACGGTTGTAGTATTAGCATCAGGCGTAGATAGCCTCTACTTCTCGGCCCGGCTGAAGCCCAGAGGAGTCTAACCAACAATACTACTTACCGCGCGAAGTATGCCATAATTGCGTCGGCGTACCCCTGGGCCAGTGTGTCCAGGAACTCCGGCTGCTTGAGGAGGGCGGCCTCGGTCGGGTTGCTGATGAAGAGCCCTTCGCCGATCACCGCGGGCATGCGGCTGGGACGCGTGCTGCCTGAACTCAGAAGATAGAATTGTCCTCGTCCTGTGCTCTGATCGGTCTTGACGCCGCGGTTCTGACTGGCGTATCCGGCGGCTCGCATCGAGGCGAGAAGAGCGCTATTGACGTTCTGTGCCAGCCTCTGGTTCTGCGCGCTAAAGGGACGATTAGCGTTGTACAGAGTCTCGGTGCCCTGGGAGGTGGGACTGCCGCTGGAGTTGAAATGAATCGACACCAAGACATCCGCGTTGGCAGCGTTAGCGATGTCTATCCGCGCCTGCAGGTCGGCGCCCACCGCCCCCTTAGGGCTGCCACCCACCGATACATCGCTGGTGCGCGTCATGACCACTTTGAGCCCGTCCGCGACGAGTAGCTTCTGGACACGGAGACCCACCTGTAGCGCGACCTCTTTCTCCGTGAACGTCCCTCCACCGGGGTTCTGGTACACGGCGCCGGAATCCCATCCACCGTGGCCCGGATCGATGGCGACCGTGGCCGCGGGGATGCGGACTCCGCCCCGCGTGGCGGGCGGTGCGAATGGAGACGTCGGTGGGGTGGGCGCAACCGGGATTGCGGTTGGCTCGACCGTCGTTGGCGTGGGCGCGGCCTGGATGGGCGTTGACTCGACCGTGACTGGCGTGGAACCAGCTTCAGGGGATAGCCGCGCCCCATCCTGTTCCCCGACTGCTTCGTTCAGACCGGGGCCCTGCTGAGCCGTAAGACCGACCAGGGCCGCACGGGCGTCCGTCGTATTCTGTGTGGGATTGCCCGAGAGGATCCAGAGGCCGACCATGCCCATCAGGATCAGCACTACAACGCCGCCGACAGCAGCTAGCTTGCGAATATCTAGACCCTTGGTATACTTCTCCACATGCTTTAGAAACTTCATGTACGCCATAGAAAAGGAGACTCCCATGGATTACTGAGGAACTAAGCACCTCGCCAAAAGTCGGCGGGTCCAGGGCGCAGCGCCTGGCGGGGTCTGGGGTGTCCCCAGAACATGCCTTTCCTTTGGATATGTGTTTAGTGGCAGTCTCGCAAACGAGGTGGGCAGGAGCAATAGTAAAATAGTACTGTGAACAGGAGTGAAAGCAAAACCGCCAGGTACTCAGACCTGGCGGTGTGAAATGCAGTTATTCAAAGAGAAGCGCGAGACCTAGGAAGCCTGGGCGCTCACCAGAGGGCTGGGCGCCAGATTACTGAAGAGTTTCTCCAGGTCTTCCCCTTCCAGGGTCTCCTTCTGGATCAGTGCCTCGGCGATCATCTTGAGCCGATCTCGATGCTCGTCGAGGATCTGCTTGGCCAGCACATAGGCGCGGTCCATGAGAGAGCGCACTTCCTCGTCGATCTGTTCGGCGATCTTCTCGCTGTAGTTCTTCTGCTCGCTGATCTCGCGACCAAGGAAGATGAGCTCCTCCTTGCGTCCGAAGGTGCGAGGACCGAGCTTCTCGCTCATACCGTACTCGGTGATCATCTTGCGCGCGATCTTGGTTGCCCGATCGATGTCGTTCTCGCTGCCCGTGGTCATCTCGCCGAAGATCAACTCCTCGGCCGCCATACCACCCAGGGCCCAGGCCAACATATCGTTGAACTGAGACCGCGTCCACAGGTAGCGATCTTCCGTCGGCAGGAGGCGTGTGTATCCGCCCATCATGCCGCGGGCCACGATCGAGATCTTGTGGACCGGGTCGGTGTTCTGCAACATGCGCGCGACGAGAGCGTGCCCAGCCTCATGGTAGGCCGTGATGGCCTTCTCCTTGTCGCTGATGATGCGACTCTTGCGCTCTGGTCCGGCGATGACTCGGTCGATGGCTTCCTCCAGCTCGGGCATGCCAATGCTCTTGCGGTTGCGGCGGGCCGCCAGTATGGCCGCCTCGTTGACTAGATTGGCCAGATCGGCGCCGCTGAAGCCTGGTGTCTGCTTGGCCAGCGTCTCCAGGTTGACGGCCTTCTCGAAAGGCTTTCCTTTGGCGTGAACGTCCAGGATGAGTTTACGGCCGTTGATGTCGGGCCGATCGAGCACGACCTGTCGGTCGAACCGACCGGGACGCAGCAGGGCAGGATCCAGGACATCCGGTCTGTTGGTCGCGGCGATGACGATAACGTTGGTGTTGGTGTCGAAGCCGTCCATCTCGACCAGAATCTGGTTGAGGGTCTGCTCACGCTCGTCATGACTGCCACCTAGTCCCGCGCCGCGCTGTCGACCGACGGCGTCGATCTCGTCGACGAAGACGATGCACGGTGCGTTGCGCTTTGCTTGATCGAACAGGTCGCGCACGCGTGAGGCACCTACGCCCACGAACATCTCGACGAACTCGCTGCCGCTGATTGAGAAGAACGGAACGCCCGCCTCGCCCGCGACGGCACGGCTCAGCAGAGTCTTGCCGGTGCCGGGAGGACCAACCAAAAGCACGCCGCGAGGAATCCGCGCGCCGAGGGCGGCGAACTTCTCGGGGTACTTCAGGAACTCGACGATCTCCTGCAGCTCCGTCTTGGCCTCTTCCACGCCGGCCACGTCCACGAAGGTAACGGTCGGCTTGTTCCCGCTGAACATGCGGGCCCGGCTCTTCCCGAAGCTGAGGGCCTGATTATTCGTCCCCTGGGCCTGCCTCATCATGAATAGCAACACAGCCCCAAAGAAGATCAGAGGCAGGAACTGGATCAACACGCTGAACCAGTTGCCAAACTGGCTCGGCTCCTTGACCAGCACCTTGGGCGCCTGCGGACCATCTTCGACGCCCTCAGCCTTGAGCATCGTGATGACGTTGGCGCTGGTTTCCTTGCGCGAGCTGTACTTCTCGCCTTTGGTGGTGGTGACCGTCAGGGCGTCTCCCTGAACCTCGATCTTGTCCACCTGCCCCCGCTTGGCCCAATCCAATACCGTGGTGATATCGACGGGTTGCGCCGAGGGCGGTCCCTGAAAGACCGTGAAGAAGATGGCAATCAGTGCCACCAAGATTAGCAGGTAGATAAAGCTATTTCTGAGCCACCGCGAGTCCATTCACCCCTCCGGACGAGGCAGCATGCCGCCCTTCTTCCCCACTTCTAGAGGCTGCGTGGCTGCAAACGCCCTCATACCGCTCAGCAATCTGTCTGCCTTGCCGGTTATATTATACCAGATAGGATTCCAAACAAAAAGGTTAGTCCGAACTGGCCGTTTCGCCCTCCCACACGGCCACGTAGGGGATGTTGCGATTGCGCTCCGCGTAGTCCAGCCCGTATCCGATCACGAAGACGTCCGGGATATCGAAGGCCACGTAGTCCACGGGCACGGATAGCTGCAGGGCCTTCTGCTTGCGCAGGAAAGCGCAAACCTTCAGGCTCGCCGGGTTGCGGGCCGAGATGCTCTGGAGAACGTAGGTTAGCGTAAGTCCGGTGTCGATGATGTCCTCGACGACAAGGACGTGCTTGCCCTCCACGTTCTCCTCCAGATCCTTGATGATCCGGACGACTCCGCTGGACTGAGTGCTGTCCCCGTAGCTACTTACCGCCATGAAGTCCAGGGACAGCGGAACCTGGATGGCGCGCGCCAGGTCCATCATGAAGATAATGGCGCCCTTCAAGACGCCCACCAGCAGCAACTGCTTCCCCGCGTAGTCGCGGTTCAACTCTGCCGCCAACTCGGCGATGCGCTGGCGGATCTGATCCTCCCCGATCAGCACTCTGGGAGGATTACCAGCCGACGATTGCGTTTCATTCATCATAGCGCGGCGAAAACTCCACATGCAGGACCTGTCTGGTGGCGGGACCAACCTTGACCCGCTCGTCGATGCGCCAGCCCGCGAGCCAGACGATCTGCTGCGCCGACTCGACAATGGGCACGCGCGCCCGCCAGGAGCGGGGGATCTTCGCATCGACCATGAAATCCTGTACGCTCTTCATCTGGGCCATCCCGAGGGGCTGAAAACGATCTCCCGGTCTGCGCGATCGCACGGCAAGCTCCGTGCCAGCACGATCGGCATCCAGGTCGGCTGTCCAGCGGTCTCGGCTTGGCGCACGGCCGGCGGCATCGAAGCTCTCCACGCGACCCGACACATGCCAGCCTGCGATATCGAGCTCTCCCGGGAACGGCAGTTGGCAAGGACCATCCAGCGACGGCAGCGGACAGTCCGCGTCATCCGCGAACCCCAGGATGGCGCGATCGTACTCCAATGTTAGCACAAGCTGCCTAGGCAAGCTTAACTGTACGCCCGACGTCTTGTCAAGTGCCGCAAGTACATCCTCCACGTGGATGGCGGCGATCTCGCGCAGATCACCCAGCAGATGATCGATGGCCCGCAGGACGATGTGGCTCTGGAGCGCCGGCTTCAGAGATCGCAGCCGTGCCCTATGCAGCACGACGTAGCTGGGTTTGGGCTCGGCGACGCTGTCCCAGACCTCGTCCACGGCCTCCTCGATGATCTCGATGGCGGCACCGGCGGCGGACGTCAGTCGGAGCAGTCCTTCTTCGATCCGTGGATTGTATTGTCTCAGCGTGGGCAACAGCTCCAAGCGGATGCGGTTACGGGTGTAGGAGAGATCCAGGTTGGACGCGTCGATCTGCGGCCGCAGCCCTCTCTCCTCGCAGAAGGCCAGACATTCGTCTCGCCAGACGCTCAGGAGAGGGCGCACCACATGAACCTCTCGTCCATCCGGTAGACGCAACTCGGAGCTGTCGGGCATCCCGCGCAGACCGGTTAGCCCGGTGCCTCGCAGGAGGTGCAGCAGCACGGTTTCGGTCTGATCGCTGGCCGTATGCCCAACCGCCACAGCGGCCGCGCCCGCGCGCCGCGCCACGTTGTCCAGGAACCCGTATCTGACCTGGCGAGCCGCTTCCTCCAGCGAGAGCCGATGCTCACGTCGGTAGCCCCCCACGTCGATATGCGCGAGATGAAACGGTAGCTCCATGGCGCGCGCCAGATCACGCACGAAATAGGCGGCAGCCATGGATTCGGCTCCGCGCAGCAGGTGGTCCAGGTGCGCCACGTGCAACTGTACGCCAAGCTCGTCGCGCAGATCGAAGAGCGCCTGGAGGAGGCACAGAGAATCCGCCCCTCCGGACACGGCGACGACGATTACGTCCCCAGGCTGGATGAGCCGCGCGCGACGGTTGCCGCGCCGGATGCGTTCGAGGATTGCGGGTGCGATTGGTGCTGGAGGCATCTCTGCTTTCAGATCCAAGAATCCAAGAAATGAAAAAGAGGCGGCATGAGGACATGCCACCTCGGTGGTAGCGGGGGTTGGATTCGAACCAACGACCTTCGGGTTATGAGCCCGACGAGCTGCCACTGCTCCACCCCGCGTCATCGATCCCTATTATATCCGATGGGTTGGACCGCGTCAAACCAGGATGGCTGGCGGCTTGGCAGACCGGCGTTTCGAGCCGCCAGTCCTCGTCATTCGCGCGAAGGAAAGAAATAATCCCGCCACTTCTGCCAGTTGGGACGCGGGGTAGACGCTGGCTCCACCGGCACCGGAGATGAGGGTGGGCTCTCGATGGCCGACCCTTGCGAAGGGGACACGAGCGTGACGGCCGTGTCTCCCGGCCGCACAAGCCCCAACTGTTGGCGGGCGATGCCTTCGACGGACGGGTCCGATCGGAGGTACGCAATCTGGCGCTGCAGTCCCTCATTCTTGTCCTGGAGCTGCCGGATCTCCTGTCGAATCTCCGCGGACCTTTCCTGCAGACGATACAGCTCCAAAGCCTTGGAGCCGACCGCGAGGGCCAGATAGGCCAGGATGGGAATGCTCAGCAGGAGCACGATATGCGCCACAGGCGGCCTTGACGCATGGCTGGACCTGGACATAGCAGAATCACCCTGGGGGACCCCTGGTCCCTGTCAGATTCGGGGGGCTCTCCAACACGGCCAAAACATGGGGCAGGACTCTTCCCACGCCGCCACCAGCGGAGGATCAGCCCCCGCCCTACCCCGTGGATGTCACAGTTTCAGTATACCCGAGGCACGAGGAGGCGACAAGAGGCTGGTGAGACTTCGGTGCGCCTGGGTCTCCTGGGAGCGCGGACGTCCTCGTCCGCAACAACGTCTGTGCGTGCGAGGACGTCCGCGCTCCCAGGACAAACGCGTCTCCGGCACTCCGAGGTAATCTACTGGACTTGTCACAGACATTGATGGGGCCCGCCCTATCTTACGTAGTGGCGGACGGCTCTGTCCGCCAGGGGGGCGGGGGCGTCCCCAACGCCATAAGTTAGCGCTTATGAAGTGGGTCGCGGAGCGGGGGTCCGAGTGGAGAGAACGCGCGCAGATGCGCGCAGACGCCTGCCCCCCACCTCCCACCCAACCCCGCCCCTGGCGGACAGAGCCGTCCGCCACTACGCGTGGGCGGAAAGCTGATAAAGCACGGTGAGAGCTGCGCTAACCCGCCGCGGACGACGCTCCTCCGGCGAACGCGCGGGCCAGCGCGATGCGCCGACTGGAGGACGGGTGATCGTAGAAGACCAGCTCTACCCAGCGGCTCGGCTCGGCCTCGAGATCGGAA
>SCTZ01000012.1 GCA_004297765.1 Chloroflexota bacterium
CACCGAGCAGCGGCGCCGAGAGCGGCACCGCGCCACGCTCTCCCGCATCGGGCAGGCGCTGAGCCAAAGTCTGAACTCGGAGGCAGTGCTGGAAACCGCAATGGACCAGATACTCGAGGTGCTGGGCGCTGACACAGTGGACATCCACCTTGCCGATGCGGAGCGGCGGGAGCTGGTACTGGCGGGATACCGCAACCTGACGCCGGAAACGGTGCGGATGCTCCAGCATGTGCCCTACGATGGCCCTTTTCTCACGTCGCGCGCCTTCGCCACGGGCGAGATCCAGGTGATAGAGGACACGCTCCAGTCCTCACCCGAGCTAGTTGGAGCGCGCATGCTGACCGAGCTGGAGAACCTGCGCTCCATTCTGGCCGTCCCCCTAGTAACAGCAGGATGTCCTATCGGCGCTATGGTCTTGGGTACGCGCTCCGTTCGGCGATTCGCGGCGGATGAACTGGAGACGATCACCCAGGCGGCCGCCCTATTCGGCACGGCCATCGAAAACGCGCGTCTATACCGGGAAAGCCAGCACCGGGCCGAGGAGCTGGAAGAACAGCGACGCCGACGGGAGGAGTTCGTCTCGGTGGTGGTGCACGAGCTCCGCGCGCCACTGACCGTCCTTGGCGGCTACACGCAGATATTGCGACGGCAGACCGCGGTCGATCCGGAGCGGCAACGCCAGGCGCTCGGCGTGATGGCGGAGCAACTGCAAAAGCTTGGCGGACTGGTCTCCGAGCTGCAGGACTCCGCCCGGATCGAGGCCGGGCGTTTTACCGTGGAGCGCGCGCCCATGGATCTGGTGGACACGGCGCGACACGTGGTGGAGGAGCAACAGGCGACCACCACGCGCCACCAGGTGCTCATCGAGACACCGGACGGGCCGATCGAGGGGCGCTGGGACCGGGGACGCATCGCCCAGGCTCTCACCAACCTGGTGAGCAATGCCATCAAATACTCGCCAGAGGGCGGCGAGGTGCGAGTCGTAGTGCACCGGAAGGCCGGAGAGGCGAAGGTAAGTGTGAGCGACCGGGGCATCGGCATCGGCGCCGAGGAAGTCCCTTTGCTGTTTCAGCCATACTCCCGGCTCCGCCGCGAAAGACGGGCGGGGGGCGTTGGTCTCGGTCTGTACATCACAAAGGGCATCGTAGAGGCACACGGCGGGCGTATCTGGGTGGTGAGCGAGCGCGGCCAGGGCAGCACCTTCTACTTCATGCTGCCCTTGGACGGCAAGGTTGCGGGGGAAAGGTAGGCAGGGAGATGCGGCAGGCACGGAAGGAGTCGCGGGAAAGCGAGAAGCGTCTTGCGGAGGCGCTCCTGAAAGCGAATGAGGAGCTGCGGGCCGCGGCCGTCGAGCGGGAGCGGGCTGAGGAGGAGTACAAGACCATTCTGCGCACGGCAATCGACGGCTTCTGGCTCGCGGATACCCAGGGACACTTCCTGGACGTGAATGATGCTTATTGCCGCCTGATGGGATACAGCCGCGAGGAGCTGCTGGGGATGCGCATCCAGGACGTCGAAGCCATGGAAACGCCAGAGGAGACGGCAAGACACATCCGACGCATAATGGAAACCGGCTCCGATCGCTTCGAGACCCGCCACAGGCGCAAGGACGGCACGATCGTCGACATAGAGGTCAGCATCAACCATCTGGAAGGCGATTCGGGGCGCCTATTCGTGTTTCTCCGCGACATCACCGAGCGCAAGCGGGCCGAGCAGGAAATTCAGCAACTGAACGCGGACCTGGCGCGCCGGGCCGCCGAGCTTGCCCTCAGCAACAGGGAGCTCGAAGGATTCAGCTACTCCGTGGCGCACGATCTGAGGGCGCCGCTCAGGAGCATCGATGGCTTCAGCCAGGCGGTACTGGAAGACTACGGCGACAAGCTGGACGAGCTGGGCAAGGACTACCTCCAGCGTCTGAGAGCGGCCAGCCAGCGCATGGGACAACTGATCGACGACGTGCTGAACTTGGCGCGCTTGACGCGCATCGAGATGCGCCTCGAAACGGTCGACCTGAGCGCAATGGCGCAGGAGATCGCGACGAATCTGCGGAAGACCCAACCGGAGCGCGAGGTGGAGCTTGTGATCGCCCCGGGACTGACGGTAACCGGCGACTCTCGACTGCTGCGGATGGCCCTGGCGCATCTGCTGGGCAATGCCTGGAAATTCACCGGCGAGCATCCCCGCGCCAGGATAGAATTCGGTGTAGTGGAGCACGAGGGCAAGCCGGCCTACTTCGTGCGGGACGACGGCGCCGGCTTCGACATGGCCTACGTCGGCAAGCTGTTCGCCCCTTTCCAGCGCCTGCACGCTATGGAGGAGTTCCCGGGCACCGGCGTCGGTCTGGCGACCGTGCAGCGCATCATTCAGCGCCACGGCGGCCATGTCTGGGCCGAGGGCGCCATCGAGAAGGGGGCGACGTTTTACTTTACGCTCTAGTGACGCATCCGCCAACTCTAATCGAGACCCGTAGTGGCGGACGGCTCTGTCCGCCAGGGGTGGGGGGCGCGCTCCACCCCACCCCTGGCGGACACGGCGGTCATTGGTTACAAGTTAGTCTCTTGCGTGAATTGTCAAGCAAGGGAAGGATAGAGCCGGTTATGCTTACCTATTATGAGCAATGGCAAGAAGCGCTACCGTCCACCCGACCTCAACCGCGA
>SCTZ01000177.1 GCA_004297765.1 Chloroflexota bacterium
TGCGGTCACCATGGTGGTATGCTCCTTGGTCGGGATATACTACCATGTTAGCACTCAGCCGGAGGTATCATCTGCTCCACTTGTTAAGGTGCGAAATCTTAGCACCATTGGGCGTCGGCGGCCACCACGTCGTGGCTGGCGATGATGGTGTCCGTCTTCTTGACGTCGTTCAGGCTGCCGCCCGTGGGACCGTTTCTCAGCAAGATGCGCACCGCGTCTACGACGGTCAGCGTGGGGCGCATCAGGCTGGTCAAGTCGGCCACACGCTGGCCCAAGTTGCTGTGGATTCGCTCTCTATCCGTCGCGCCGCCCATCAGATTCTTCATGCCCAGCGTCAGACGGGCCAGGTCGTGCTGCTTGGCGATGGGCACGTCGATGAGGACGTCGGTCTCCAGCAAATCGCGATGGACCTTCCAATTCTTCAGGTCGCGCCCGTTGGGGATAGCGGTATCCCGAAACTTGAGCGCGGATATTACCTCCATCTGACCGCCGGCCGCCTTCACGGCTTCGCCGATGCCGCTCTTGGCGTAGGCCTGTTCAGCGGTGCCTCCGAATGGCGCGTCCATGACGCGTACTCGCTTGGCCCCCTCGGCCAGGCACAATTGCACCAGCGTTGCCACCACCTCGGGGTTGGTAGTCGCGGCGTATTCGAAGCTGTGGTAGGCTACGCAGATGTTGGGCTTGATGATCACCTCCTGCCCCGGCTTGACGAACCGGCCCATGCCCCCCAGGGCCGCGATGGCCGCCCGCGTGATCTCGGCCGGACTGAACCCGTGGACGACGGACAGGTAGGCCTGTCCGGCCGTGGGCGCCGGAGTTCGCTCGCGCGCGGGCGAGACGACTGTGGCCGTTGGCGTCGGTCCGGCCGGTGCCCCGGCCGTGGACGAGTGGACGGGTGGGACCACGGTGGGCACATCAACCGGCGCTGTCCGACGCTGGTCACCGCTGGCGCAGCCGGACGAGAGGGGACCGGCCGTCAGGGCTCCCAATCCTAGAAGCGAGAGGGTGCGCAAGAACTCTCTGCGTGGCAATCTTTGCATAGACGGTATCCCTCCAGCGAGGTACAGGCTTTCATTATCCCGCCTGATGGGGGCGTTGTCCACAGGAGAGCAGGCGGCGCAAACGACCCGGGCGATGTACTGACTATAGCCAAGACGTGGACATAAAGTGCGGTCGGTGCAGAGCGCGAAGGCCGGGCCTGGGAGCCGTCTCTCACGAGTATGGCCAGGTCTCACATAGTTCAGCCAGTCCTCGGCCGAGTCGGCGCGAACGACCTCGTTTCGCTCGGGATGGCGCTATGGTATAGTGGACCAAGCTAGTCGAGGGAGAGCAGCCATGATCGAGGCTCCAGGCGCGGAGAGCGCCAGCCGCTGTGCGCGCTGTGGCTTCTGCAACGTCGTCTGCCCAGTGTTCCGCGAGCTGGGGGTCGAGTCGGGAGGTCCGCGCGGCCGCATCAGCCTGGCCACAGCCCTGGCCGACGGCGAGCTGCCGCGCAGCGAGCGTCTGGAACAGCTTGTTTACGACTGTCTGCTGTGCCAGACCTGCATTTCCGCCTGCCCCAACGGCGTGCGCACGGACCAGATCGTGATGGCCGCCCGCTCTCGCCTCGGTGAGGACAACCGCAACCACCGTCTGACCGATGTGGTGCTCCGCCACGTGGCCAGCACTCCGCGCCGGTTGCAGCTACTGGCCCTGCTGGGCGCGGCCTATCAGCGCTCCGGCACCCGCTCGGCGGCGCGCCGTTTGCTGCCCGCCCATCTGACCGAGAAGGAAGCCCTCCTGCCTCCGGTCTCCGTCCGCACGCTCCAATCGCGCGTGCCGGCCGTGGTGCCAGCCAGCGGCCAGCGCGTGGCCCGCGTGGGCTACTTTCCGGGCTGTCTGAACAATCTCGTATACACGCGGATCGGTCGCGCCACGGTGCGGGCTCTCTCCACGCACGGCTGCGAGGTCGTCTTCCCGCGTTCCCTGAGCTGCTGCGGCATGCCCCAGCGCGCCTACGGGCACCTGGATGTAGCCCGAGAGCTGGCCGCTCGCAACGTGGATGCCTTCCTGAAGGCTGGCGTGGAGGTGGTCCTCACCGACTGCGCCACCTGTGGCTCCAGCCTCTCCGAGTACCCCGAGCTTTTACAGAAAAGGCTGCCCTTTCGCGTGCACGACGTGGCCCAGTTTCTGGTGGACACGCTTGGGCTATCCTCGTCGTCCTCGACCTTCGTCGGCAAGGTCACCTACCACGATCCCTGCCACCTGGTCCGAGGTCAGGGCGTGCGCACCCAGCCGCGCATTCTGTTGCAAAGAATCCCGGGGCTGGAGCTGGTCGAGATGGCGGAGTCCGATGTCTGCTGCGGCGGAGCTGGCTCCTTCAGCCTCACCCGCTTCGAGCTCTCCATGCAGATCCTGGACCGCAAAGTCGCCAACATCCTGGCCACGGGCGCCCAGGTCGTCGCCACGGGGTGCCCCAGTTGCATAACCCAAATCGCCTATGGTCTCAAGCGGCGGGGGAGTGCGGTGCGGGTGGTGCATCCGGTGGAGTTGCTCAGCTAGTCCGGTGTTCTCGTAGCCACATGGCCGGGACAGCGCTCGATGTGTTCCTGGTCCCAGCTAACCAGGGGGATGCTCTGCATGAAGGCCAACGCAGCGTAGACGGCGTCGGCACCTCTTAGACAAAGCATACCGGCAAGCTCTCCCGATAACTTGCCCAGTTCCTCGGTGATGGGAATGATCGTCACACCCGGAAGGTCCAACATAGCGTTTACGGCTTGCTGGGCCAAATAATGGGCTCCGGTCCGCCGCCGGATAGGTCCGGCCACTTCCGGTAGGGCCAGGGCGGGAATCAATAGTTGTTCTTCTGCGCCTACCTGCCGCTCGATCCAGGCCCGGCTAATCGCGTGGCGCGGATCGTCGGGCCAGAATACGGACATCCACACGCTTGCATCGACCACCAGCGTCACTCGCGTTCCTCCCGGACGGCATCGACCGCTGACATTCCCTTACTAGGATACTGTCCGATCTCAGAAGCTATGTGGTCGATGCGGTTCCATAGTGCCGCCATTTCTTCAGGAGCTCTTCTCTTGCGTGGCGGTACCAGGCGGGCGATCTCCTTGCCGTAACTGGTTATGCTGATCTCCGTGCCCTCCTCGGACACCTCCTCGAGCACCTCGCTCAAATGCTGCCTCAGTTGTCGTACCCCGATGGAACGCATATCACTGCTCCGTTGTGTAATCTATTGTGTACATCATAGCACCAGAGGCTCTCGGCAGCAACGCAAGAGCCGGGGAAATCTCCCCGGCTTTTCTTTCTACGCGGATTCATCGAATGACGGGCGCACCCCGCAGGGTGCGCGTTCTGCCTTATTCTCTTTCCCGTTGGTGACCTAGTCATCCCGGCCCCGAGACCGCGGCGGTTTCCGAAACCGCCGCGGTCTGGCCGATCACGAAGGAACTACCGTCAAAGAGTATTACTGGACAGAATTCACTTTGATCTGCTTGGAGGACGTGCCTCGGCGGCCTTCGGGATGGTCAAGTCAGGACGCCGGTCTCGAAGGGAGCCTCAGCCTTGTTGGCGTCCACAGGCACCGGCAGGCTCAGCGTGCGAGTGTACGCGCCGTATTGTCGCTACTGGCGGAAGTAGTTCTGTCGTTTGATCTCGTATACGGAAGCCGCTACAGCCTTACGTACACCGTCTCCGCGATCTCGGCGTCTACGGCGAATTGGCTGTGGCCGACCTGGAAGACGTAGCTGGGGAAGCGCTGTAAGAGGGTGATGTCGTTGCCGGGGAGGACGCCCATGCCCATGAGCTTTTGGAGCTTGCGGGCTTCTTCGGTCTGGATGTAGGCGATGCGGCCCTTCTCGCCGGGCTTGAGGGCGGAGAGTGGAGCGACAAGGCGGCGCAGGGTGCCAGCGTTGTCGCGGCAGCAGACGCCGGGCGGGATGGGACGCCCGTGCGGGCAGGAGCGGGGATGCCCGAGCAGGGTGCAGATGGCCTCGTCCACGCCTTCCTGCAGTGAGTGCTCGAAGCCACAGGCTGCCTCGTCCATGGCCTGCCCGCCGATCTCCAGGACGTCGTGCAACAATCGCTCTGCCAGACGATGGCGGCGGACCGTCTCACGCGCGACTTCGCGGCCGCGCGACGACAGCTCCAGCGTGCCCTGGCGTAGCACGACCAGGTCTCCGTCCAGCAGCTCTTGCAGTAGGCCGTCCCGCCGCAGCGTTTCAAGGTCTGGCGTCTCGTCGCGCTCATTGGCGCGGTCGGTCTCTTCCGTTTGCGTCCAGAGGGACTCCAGGACGTCCTCAGCTTTGTCGCTTAGCTTGGGCATGACGCCCTCCCTTCCAGATTCGCCCGAGCAGCTTGCCGAGTTTGCTCTCCAGGGGACTCTCGTAGCCGCAATTGGGACAGCGCAGCAGGGCGCAGGAATGGTGCAATCCACAGCTCGCACAGGCGCCGCGTCCCTCGGACGGGGCGAACTGCCAGCCGCAATAGGGACAACGAATCGTGTCGCTCATATCTCAACCCCCAGGGTCTGCAGACCCAGGCGCAACAGAAAACCTATCAAGAAAGCGAAGGGGAAGATGAACGCGAAAATGGCCAGGGCCGTCTTGGCGCCACGTTCCTTGAGCATGACCGAGAACTGGGCGATGCAGGGAACGAAGAGCGTCAAAACGACCGCCGCGATGAGAAGTTGTCCCATGCTGAGCCCGTCACGCTGCTGTAGTTGGAAGAGTCCAGCCGCTCCATAGTCCCGCCGGAAGAAGCCGAACAGGAAGACGGCTGCGGCTTCTCGGGGCAGCCCCAGCGCCGCCATCACCGGCGCCAGCGCGTCGATGGCCCATTGGAATACGCCGATCAGGCGTCCCAGCCAGATCAGGACGCTAGCCAGCACGAAGATCGGAAACACCTCGAAGAAGTACCACTCCATGCGCGTGTAGGTCTTGGTCAGCACGTTGCGCACATTGGGCAGACGCAGCGGTGGGAGCTCCATGTAGAAGCTCGGTCGTTCTCCAGGCAGCAGCCGGGAGGCGAGAAAGCCCACCACAACGAAAACTAGCCCCACCATGCCGGCCCAGGCCAGCAGCACGGCCCCGTTCTGAGAGAGCAGACCGAGGACTACACCTAGTTGTGCGGAGCACGGGATGGCCAGCGCCAGAAGCAACGTGGCGATGACGCGCTCGCGCCGCGTCTCCAGAACGCGCGTGACGACCGTGGCCATGGTGTCACAGCCGAGTCCCAGGACCATCGGAATCACGGCCCGACCGTTCAGTCCGATAAGCTTGAAGACCCGGTCGATCAGCAGCGCCAGCCGAGGCAGATAGCCCGTGTCCTCGATAATGGAAAAGACCAGGAAGAAGGTGCCGACGATGGGCAGGATCAACGCGATGGCGTAGGTGATGGCCAGCGTGATCACACCATACTCACCCACGAACAGGTCCTGCACCACGGGCCAGGGCACCAGCGCTTGGACGATGCCGGTAACCCATGGGTTGAAGATCTGGCCGAAGAGATTGTCCTCGAGAAGCCCCACCAGGGTGCCAGCCCCGAATTGTCCGACGAACTGGTAGAGCCCAAAGTAGAGGACCATCAGCAGGATCGGGATGCCGGTGACAGGCTGGATGGTGAGTCGGCTGAGCGTCTCGGAAAGGCGGCGTTTCTCGCCTTCGGGGAAGCTGGTGGTGCTCGCCACGATGCGCTCCGCCTCCCCCTGGCGGGCCATGGCGATCACGTAGCTCAGCGGGCGGTTGTAGGCTGTCGCGGTGCGGTCCACCAACTCCGCGATCGCCGCGAAGCGCGTGCCTTCGCGCTCCCGCACGGTCTGGGTCGTTTCGTCGTCTCCCTGGAGCAGCAACAGAGCCATGGCGCGCGTGCCCAGGTTGTAATCGGCCGTCAGGAGGGCTTCGATGCCGGCGATGGCCTCCTCAATGACAGGCGCATAACGCAGCGGCACAGTGCTTGGCGCCGGCATGCTCATGGATCCTCCCCTTCAGCTCCGCCAACCCGCGTCCCGTGGTGGAGACGGTCGCCACCACCGGGATACCCAGCTCTCTTTCGAGCTTACCGACGTCGAGGTGCATGCCCAGGCGCTCGGCTTCGTCCATCATGTTCAGGTTCAGAACGACCCGCAGCCCAGCCTCGATCAGTTGCAGCGTGAGTGGCAACATGCGATCCAGGTTCTTGGCGTCCACCACATGGACGACCGTGGCAGGGCGCTCGTTGAAGAGGATCGAGCGGGCAACACGCTCCTCCTCGCTGATGGGCAGCAGCGAGTACATGCCGGGCGTATCGACGATCTCGTACTCCTGATCGCCCAGTCGGCTCCGTCCGCGCGTCACGTCCACGGTGGTGCCGGGGTAGTTGGAGACCGTCACGTAGACCCCGGTGAGGCGGCCGAACGTCACGCTCTTGCCGACGTTGGGACTGCCGACCAGCGCGATCTTGGCCAATCCGGTGACCTCGGCCGAGGCCGGACCGTGACAACTGCCACCTCCGCGCGGCCGAACCAGGCCAAGCACGCGTGACATGGCTTCCAGGCGAGAAGGACTCTTGGTTGGGGCTGGCGCGGTGTCCGTGCTGATCATGCTCGTAGCTCCCGGGACGTCGTTAGGTGTAACTAAGGCTACTCTTTCGTAGCTCAGAATACCAGGAAATAGCGAATCCGTCAAGCCCTCCGCGCCCATGCAGCGCTGCTTCCTTGCCCGCCGTTTTCATCTCTTGACGCCGCACTCAGATCGTCCTATAATTCCGGACAAGCGGACCATGCTTTGGTCACGCGGTCGGGATCTCTTGATCCTGTGTTGGCACGAGACCTCTCCGCAGGCGGCTCGCAGCCGACCTTCGTATCCAGGCGCTTTTGCAGCTCATGGAGGCCATCGAAGATCGGAGCCAGGGGCGTACCCCTGCTATGCCGCAACTCCCTTCCCGCGCGAAGTGGCGGACATATTGGCTTGGTGGTCGTTTCTTCGCGTCCCACGTTGTCCCGGCGCCCCTATAACGCTGCCCTGAGAAGACGTATATTTGGCCATCGTCCCGTTCTTTGCGACTTCGCCGAGCGCAGGCAGGAAAGCGGTGAGCAATATGATCGCAGGACAGGAAGTCGTAGCAGCATCGGAGATTCCGCGGGTTGGGCCGATAATGAGCATCCTACGCACGCGTCCGCGGCTGGTTCTATCGGGTGCCGGGGTGCTCTTGTGCATGCTGCTGGCGATGGGCCTGTATGGCTTGTGGGCGGGGATCGATCCAAGAGACCTGGCGGCGCTGGGCTATCCGGGCGTTTTCGTGGTGATGGTGCTCTCGGGTTGCAGCATCTTCTTCCCCGCGCCGGGGCAGGCAACTGTCCTGGCCGGCGGCGCTCTGTGGAATCCTCTTCTGGTGGGGCTGGCGGCGGGACTGGGCAACGCCGTAGGCGAGCTGACGGGATACTTCGCCGGGCAGACTGGTGGAGCTTTGCTGGGTAACAAACGCTTTACCCGCTGGCGTGCGCGGTTTCAAAGGTGGCTGGGTCGCTACGGTTTCGTCGCCATCATGCTCCTGGCTATGGTGCCCAATCCGATCTTCGACGCCGTCGGCCTGCTGGCCGGCTCTCTCGGCTACCCCATCAGGCGCTTCTGGTTGGCCTGCGCCATCGGCAACACCGTCAAGTACGCGGGCCTCGCCCAACTCGGCGAGGCCACGCGCTGGCTGGTGGGGTAGAAGACCCATTTGACAAGGCTGCGGACAACTGATACTATGCTCTAGAACAACCGCATAGTCTTGGCGTAGGTGCCCCTCGAGGGCATAACAGGGGAAGCCCGGTGCAACTCCGGCATTGTCCCGCAACTGTGATTTGACCTTGGTCTGTGGGGTCGAACGGACGGTCGACCCCACAAGCTGCCGTTGGTCAATTAGTCAGATCGCCTGTCTGCGCCAGATGCCAGGAGCCTTCGAGGAGAGGCGTGGGCAGACGGGTCGATGCTGATTTCCGTCACCCTGTCCGTATTCTTCGGACAGGGTTTTTTGTTGCTCGACAGTGCCACCATCCACATCGAGGGCCGTAGTCTCGTGTTGTTGGAAAGGGGAAGGCGTTGGGTCCACGAATAGATCACCGGGAAACACTAGTGGAGCGCTTCGCGCTGCCGGCCGCACAGATCGAGGGCCGCAGCTTTGAAATCATCGAGAGCCTGCTGCCGTCCGATCTGGCCTGCACGGCCCAGGAGCGGCAGATCATCAAGCGCATCGTACATACCAGCGGCGATCCGCAGGTCGCGTCGCTGGTGCGCATACATCCAGCGGCCGTGGATGCGGGACTCACAGCTATTCGCATCGGCGCCACTATCTTCACCGACGTGCAGATGGCCGCGGCCGGCGTGAACCGGCGGCTGACCGAGAAGTTCGACTGTCGCGTACAGTGCGCCCTGACCACGGAAGGCGTGGATCTGGTGGCTTCACGCGATGGCACCACCCGCGCCACCGCGGCGATACGGCTACTCGGCGCTGCTCTCGATGGCGGTGTTGTGGCCATCGGCAATGCCCCCACGGCCCTGTTGGCCCTGCTCGACCTGGTGGATCAGGGGCTGGTCCGACCGGCCCTCGTCGTGGGTGTGCCGGTCGGCTTCGTGGGGGCAGCCGAGGCGAAGCAGGAGCTTCTGATAAGATCGCAGATCCCCAGCATCTCCATCGAGGGCTTCCGGGGCGGCAGCACCCTGGCCGCGGCCATTGTTAACGCGCTACTGATGTTGGCCTGAGGGGGAAGCTATGCATATCGCTGAAGGCATTCTTCCTATCACTTGGGCTGCCGCGAACGCCGCGATCGCCGTTCCCTTTATCGCCAAAGGGGTCGCCGAGATCCGAGCTCGGGCCAAGAAGGATCCGACAATTCGGCCGATGATCGGGCTGATAGGCGCGGCGATCTTCGTTATCTCCGCACTGCCCATTCCCGTTCCGATCACGGGCACCAGCGCTCATCCTACCGGCGTCGGCCTGGCCGCCATCCTGATCGGACCGTTCCCGACGGCCGCCGTTACGCTGGTCGTTCTGGCGTTGCAGGCTCTCTTTATGGCCCACGGTGGGCTGACCAGCCTCGGCGCCAATACCTTGAATATGGGCGTGATTGGTGCGCTCTCCGGCCTTGCCGTCTTCTGGCTGGCGCGGCGTCTTGGCTTGTCCGCCTGGATCGGGGCGGCCGCGGCCGGCTTCGTGGGCGATCTGTCGACCTATGCCGGGACTGCGCTCAGCATGTCCCTTGCTCTGCACGGCGATAGTCCAGTTTGGTCGGTCTGGAGCAGCATCGCCCTGGCCTTCGTTCCCACCCAGATACCGCTCGCCTTTCTGGAGGCCGCCCTCACGGCCGGCGTGCTGAGCTACGTGGCCTCCCGTCGCCCGGACATGATCGCCCGGCTGTGCGTTGGGTCCAGCGGAGCGCTCGGTGGGTCTCGCTCTGCCGCGATGCGCTGGGGGATCGCGGCCGCAGCCATCCTTCTCGGGTTAGTGGTCTTCTCGCTCCTGCGCGGCTCCCAGTGGGAAGGAGTCGACGTGGCAGTGGTGGGCAGCTTCGCCACCCAGTTGGGCCGCCCGCCCTCGGACCCGCTCCTCAATATCCAGGGAGATTTCCTCCTCTTCGCCTTCGCCTTCGGCGGAGCGATCGGAGGCTTCGTGTTGGGCTATTTCTGGCGCGGTCTCGGCGACCGTCGATCGGAAACCGAAAACCGCGTAGGGGCGCGATTCATCGCGCCCTCCCCCGGCGCCGCGAACGTTGTGGCCACTTACTCCTCTGCAGGAAGCGCGGAGAGCCGCCCAACCGAGGTTGGCAAGCCATGGTAGGTGACTGCTGCGATGCGGCGGAGATGACAGCCGGCGCCAGACCGGGCTCGGGGCTCCTGTTCCGACTGGACCCGCGCGTGAAGGCTGGACTGCTGGCCGTGGGTCTGGTGACCAACCTGGTCACGGCCTCGCCGGTCACGCCATTGCTTCTGGCGCTGTCCGCGGCCGCTGTCTTGTTCCACTCGGGCGTGGAGATGCGATTGGTCTTCAGGCGACTGATGCTCTCCTGGTATCTGGCCGTCGTGGCCTTGGCTACCCAGGCTCTGTTGGTAGGGACGACCCCGGCTCTGACCCTGGGACCGCTGATCTTCCACGCGGAGGGGCTGCTCCAGGGCATCCTGGTCGCGAGTCGGATAGTGGGCGGAACCACGCTCGTCCTGGGGTTGAGCCTGACAACCACGACGACCGAGTTGCTGACCCTGGCTACCCGCGTGCGCTTGCCGGCGGAGCTGGTGGAGATCACCGCGCTGGTTTATCGCTACCTGTTTCTGTTCCTGGAGGAGGCCGGCCGGATCAAGGACGCGCAACGGCTGCGTCTCGGACATCGCCGCTGGCGGCTGGCGTTCTCGTCGTCGGTGGGACTGGCCGGGATGGTTCTGATTCGCTCTTACGATCGAGCCAGCATCGTCCATGATGCCATGACGCTGCGCTGCTATCGGGGAGGGCTGCCGATGGAGACCCTACCGCCGCTTCGGCGTGCTGACCTGCTGCCCGGGGCGCTCTTTCTCGCCGCGCTGGCGGTCGTCTATATCATAGGGGGACTGCCGACATGGCTTTTCTAGAGGTGCGGAATCTGACCCACGTCTATCCGGATGGCACGCGCGCGCTGGGCGGAATCGATTTCACCGCCGAGGCCGGCGGGTTCGTGGCGGTGCTCGGGACGAACGGCTCGGGCAAGACCACTCTATTCCGTCATTTCGTGGCCCTGCTGAAGCCGACCACAGGCCATGTTCTGCTCGACGGACGCGACGTTGGCGGGCGTGACACCGATTGGTTGTATCAGACGGTCGGTTTCGTCTTCCAGGATCCTAACGATCAGCTTTTTGCCACCACGGTCTCGGAGGACGTGGCTTTCGGACCGCGCAACCTCGGGTTGCCCGCGACGGAGGTTGTGGAGCGGGTCGAGCGCGGGCTGGAAATGGTTGGTCTGGCCGATCTACGGGACAGGGACATTCACTCCCTCAGCTTCGGTCAGAAGCGGCGGGTGGCGCTGGCCGGGGTGCTGGCCATGCAGCCGCGCGTCATCGTGCTGGATGAGCCCACCGCAGGGCTCGATCCTCTCGGAACCTCCAGGATCATGCGCTTGTTGCGCCGCCTCAACCGGGAGCAGGGCATCACCATGGTCATGGCCACCCACGATATCGACATCGTGCCCGTTTACGCCGATCGCGCCTATGTGCTGTCCCGCGGCCAGGTCGTGGCGGCCGGCAGCCTGCGTGAAGTCTTCTCGCGCATCGACGTGATCCGGGATAGCGGGCTGAGACTGCCCCGCGTCGCTCACCTGTTGGAGGTGGTTAGCGCGGAGTTCGGCCAGCCGCTGGATGAGCTACCGTTGACCATCGGACAGGCCCAGGAATGGCTTATGCGCCGCCGGCAACGCAACGAAGGGATATCGGAGGAGCTCTGGCGTGGGCGCCGACGGGGCTACACCACCGGCGCCTGCGCAGCCGCGGCAGCACAGGCGGCCGCCGTGGCGCTCTTCGCGGATCGCCAGGAGAGCACGGCCAGGGTGGAGGCCCCCGGAGGGGTGATGCTCTCCGTGCCCGTGGCCGTCAGTGGACGGGTCTCGTCGTCCCGCGGGCAGATCGGGACGGCCACCGTGATCAAGGAAAGCGGGGATCATCCGGACGTCACGCACGGCGCCGAGATCCGTGCGGAGGTAGAGTCGGTCGCGGGGTCGGACGTGACCATCTGCGCCGGAGTCGGCATCGGGCGGGTCACCAGGCCCGGGCTGGCCATTCAGGTGGGCGAGCCAGCTATCAACCCGGTTCCCCTGCGCATGATCGAGCGGGCTGTCGCCGCGGTTCTTCCACCGGACACCGGCGTGCGGGTCACGATCAGCGTGCCGCGTGGCGAGGAGCTAGCGCGCAAAACCTTCAACGCGCGGCTGGGCATTGAGGGCGGGCTATCGATCCTGGGCACGACCGGAGTTGTCGAGACTGACTCGGAGGAGTCATATAAATCGGCTCTGGCCAGACAGGTTGATCTGGCTCTAGCTGCCGGGCAGGAGACCCTCTACCTTGTTCCCGGAGACGCGGGCGAGCGCTTCGTAGTCGAGCGGCTGGGGGTGTCCCACGATGCCGTGGTCTGGACAAGCAACTTCGTAGGCTATATCCTCCAGCGATGCGCGCAGCGCCACGTGCCGCGCGTGGTGCTGGCTGGGCACATTGGCAAGCTGGTAAAGGTGGCGGCCGGGATCTTTCAGACACACAATCGGCTAGCTGACGCCAGGCTGGAGACGTTGGCTGCCTACGCGGCCCTGCACGGCGCCGGACAGGAGACCGTGGCGACCATCCTGCGATCCGAGTCGGCCGAGGCGGCCGCACAGCTTCTGATCTCCCGGGGACACCCGGAGGTCTTTCAGACGCTGGCCCGGCGGGCGGCGGAGAGGGCGAGGAGCTACGTCGGGGGCACCGTCGCGGTCGACTGTATCCTGATCTCCCTGCGGGGTGAGATCCTTGGTAGCACGATGAGATAGTTGAGGAACGCAACAGATGAAAAGAGCACTACTCTTGCTGGGTCACGGCAGCCGGGCACGAGAGGCCAACGAGGCGATGTACGCTATCATGGACATACTCAGGCGCACGGCTGGCTTCGAGATCGTCGAGGCGGGATTCATGGAGCTGAATCCGCCCACTATCGCGGATGGCATGGCCGTCTGTGTAGAGCAGGGCGCGCAGACCATCATAGTTATCCCCTACTTCCTGCACATGGGCAGGCACGTGCAGAAGGACCTGCCGGAGACTGTCCAGGCTCTGCGCGAGAAGTACCCGCAGGTCACGATCCGGATGGGACGACACATCGGTTTTCATCCCAAACTGGCCGAGATCGTCCGGGAGCGCATCGAAGAGGCGGAGTCCGTGGGAATCGCGGGAGGCTCAGGAGACGGGCACCATGCCCAGGTCTAAGCCCGATGAGATGCGGTCGGGGTATACTACCGGCACCTGCGCGGCCGCGGCCGCCCGGGCCGCAGTGTTGACCTTGTTGCATGGAGTTGCTCCCCACGAGGTGACGATAGACCTCCCCATCGGGCGCGCGGCCACTTTGCGCGTCCAGTCCTGGACTGTAGAAGATGGGTTCGCGCGGTGTTGCGTCGTGAAGGACGCTGGGGACGATCCGGACGTGACGCACGGGGCCGAGATATGCGCGCGGGCCGAGTGGACAGCCGAAGATGGCATCGTGGCGATCGAGGGCGGACGGGGCGTGGGGGTGGTCACCAGACCGGGTCTGGGTCTGGAGATCGGAGAGGCCGCCATCAATCCTGTTCCCCGTCGAATGATCGCGGCCGCGGTGCGTGGGGCGCTGGACAGCGTGAAGGAGCGTCGGGGCGTGCAGGTAGTGGTGGAGGTGCCCGATGGCGAGAATTTGGCCAAGCGAACGCTCAATGCACGGCTGGGGATCGTGGGCGGCATCTCCATCCTGGGGACCACCGGCGTCGTTACCCCCTACTCTACCAGCGCCTACAAGGCGTGTATCGCCCAGGCAATTGACGTCGCCCGCGCCTCTGGCTATGATCATCTGGTGCTCACAACCGGCGGCCGCAGCGAACGGTTCGCCCAGCGCTTTGTCGAGCTACCGGAAGTGTGCTTCGTGCAGATGGCCGACTTCGCTGGCTTTGCCCTGCAGCAGTGCGCCCGCAAAGGCGCTCGGAAAGTGACCATCTGCGCCATGATCGGCAAGATGTCTAAGCTGGCGGCAGGGCACTTGCAGACCCATGTCAGCAGTTCGCGCGTGGAGCCCGCTTTCCTGGAGCGTGTGGCCGTGGCGTGCGGAGCCGACCAGAGCGTGGCGGCCGCACTTCGCGCGGCCAACACTGCGCGTCATGCCGGCGAGCTGGCCCAGTCGGCTGGGCTGGATTGCATCTTCGACGAGGTCTCCAGGCTGGCCTGTGGAACATGTCGGGGACACGTGGCAGGAGCTCTGGCTATCGAATGCATTTTGACGGACTTCGACGGCAATATACTGGGAAGGGCGGCTGTGGATGGATAAGCTATACGTGGTCGGCGTCCTCGATAATGGTCCCGAGAGTCTGACACCACGTGCTCGTGAGATCGTGCGGAATGCCGAGTTGCTGCTGGGCGGACAGCGTCTGCTGTCCATGTTCCCCGACTTTGGCTCCGAGCGTGGAGTCATCTGTCTAAACCTTGATCAGTTCGTCGACGTGATCCGTGCCAACCTGGGCAAGAAACGCATTGTGGTCCTGGCGTCGGGAGACCCCAACTTCTATGGGATCTCCAGACATCTGTTGAGGTTTCTGCCCAAAGCGGAGGTGCAGATCATCCCCAACGTCAGCTCGATGCAGCTTGCCTTCGCCAAGATCAAGGAGAGCTGGGACGACGCCGTCTTTGCCAGTGCGCACGGTCGATGCATCGAGGACGTGGTCGAGGTCGTCCGGACCAATCATAAGCTTGGTATCTTCACCGATAATGTCAATACGCCCGCGGCGATCGCTCGGGCCCTCCTAAGCCACGGCATAAACGGGTTCCACGCCTTCGTCTGTGAGAATCTGGGCGGACCGCAAGAGCGTGTGAGCGAGGGAAGTCTCGCGCAGCTAGCCGAGATGTCCTTCTCCCCGGTCAACGTCCTGGTCCTGATCCGGGATAATCCATCCGAGGAAGCTGCCGGCAGCACCGAGTGGACGATCGGCATTCCGGACGAGGAGTTCTTGCAGCGCAAGGCGCGGCGCGGACTAATCACCAAGGCCGAGATTCGTGTGGTGAGCCTCTCCAAGCTGTGTATCCGAGAGACCAGCACGGTCTGGGATATCGGCGCCGGCTCGGGCTCGATCGGAATCGAGGCCGCGCTCATGGCCAAGCGCGGCAAGGTCTTCGCCATCGAGAAGAACCCCGGCGACGTAGAGATCGTCCAGCGCAACATGGCCAAGTTTCACGTCCGCAACATGCTCATCGTCCGGGGCTTCGCGCCGGAGGGACTGGAGCGTTTCGACGATCCGGACGCCGTCTTTATTGGCGGCACGGGCGGGCGTATGAAGCCCATTCTTGAGACGGCGGCCCACCGGATCCAACCGGGCGGGCGAATCGTGGCCAATACGATCAGCCTGGAGAGCTTGCAAGTGGCCTTTACAACTTTGCGTCAGCTGGGCTTCAACCCTGCCGTGACAATGGTCAACGTGGCGCATACCAAGCGCCTGGTCGGACTTACAGCCTTGACAGCGCTGGACCCTGTCTTAATCGTCAGTGGAAGCCGACCGGACACCGAGGAGGCAATCCATTGAAGGATCGAGATTCGCGCATGAATGGTCTGGGACGGTTCTTTGGCGTGGGCGTAGGCCCTGGCGACCCCGAGCTACTGACCCTGAAAGCCCTGCGCGTTCTGCAGGAAAGCCCTGTCATATGTATGCCCAAGAAGGGGGAGCATAGCCGAAGCTACGCTCTCAGCATCGTTTCGTCGTACCTGGATCCTGCGCGGCAGGAGTTGTTGGAGTTGGTCTTTCCCATGAAGCGGGACCTGGATCTGCTGCCGACCTACTGGCGCGCGGCCACCGACGAGATCATCGTCCGCCTGCGCGCGGGCCGGGACGTGGCGTTCATCACCGAGGGCGACCCTCTGCTCTTTGGCACGTTCATCTACGTCTACGACCTGCTCCGCCAGGCCGAGCCGTCTGTCGCGATCGAGATCGTGCCGGGCGTGTCATCGGTCAACGCTTCGGCCGCCAGCGCCCTTTTACCTCTAGCCACCACTAGCGATCGCCTGGCCATCGTACCGGCCTCCTACGCGCTGGAAGAGCTGAGCGACATTCTGCAGCGGTTCGACACCGTCGTTCTGCTCAAGGTCAACGACGTCTTCGATCGAGTTCTGGACATATTGGAGTCTCTGAGCCTAACGGATCGGGCCGTCTACGTCCGTCGCTGCACTTCGCCGCAGGAAGAGATCGTGCGGGACGTGCGAACGCTGCGCGGACAGAAGCTGGACTACCTTTCGCAAGTGATAGTTCGGAAATAGCTCGGAAGGCAAGTATGGGAAACAACCACAGCCAGGTTTACTTCATCGGGGCCGGTCCCGGCGATCCGGAATTGCTGACCATAAAGGGCAAGCGCATCATTGAGACGGCCGACGTGGTTATCTGGGCGGATTCGCTGGTCAATCCGGAGGTGGCCGGTCTAGCTCGGAGCGACGCCGAAGTCTACGGCAGCGCATCTATGAGCCTGGAGGAGATCGTGGCCATCATGGTCCGGGCTGCCCGCGAGGGGATGACCGTGGCGCGCGTGCACACCGGCGACCCGGCCATCTTCGGCGCGATCCTGGAGCAGATGGCGGCTCTGGAGCGGGAAGGAGTAGCTTACAGCGTGGTACCGGGCGTCAGCTCTCTCTTCGCCGCCGCGGCGGCGCTGCAGACCGAGCTGACCGCACCGGAGGTGGCTCAGACGGTCATCATCACCAGGGCGGCCGGCCGGACCCCCGTGCCCGAGCGAGAATCGTTGCGGTCGCTGGCCGCCCATAGGGCGACCCTGGCTCTCTTCCTGAGCGCCGGCATGATCGAGAAGGCCGTCGTGGAGCTCATCGAAGGTGGCTACGAGTCCAGCACCCCGGCCGCAATCGTCTACCGCGCCAGTTGGCCTGACGAGCAGGTCATCCGTGGCACTCTGGGCGAGATAACGGCTCTCGGCCGCCAGTCTGGCATCGTCCAGCAGGCCCTGATCCTGGTCGGCCAAGCCCTCGACCCCGCCCTCAAGTCAGCTGACGCGCAGCGCTCCCGGCTGTATGATGGCAGCTTTGCTCACGGACGGCGGGGGAAGAAATTAGAGACGAGCAGTGGATTGTAGGGATGGGTTGCGACAGCGTCGACGGATTCGGAATGGATAAGCAGCTCGGCCCACGTGACGAGGGAGACCATCCCCTGCCGGGAGCGCGGGCATCCTGCCCGCGCGACTCGCGCCCGCCTCAGGCGAACGCTCCCAGGCAGACCGCCATCGTCGCTATCACCCGGCGAGGTCGAGAGCAGGGGCTACAGCTGCAGGCCGGTCTGCCTGGTGCCACGCTCTACCTGCTGCACGGCGCTCTGCCACCTAAAGAAGTAGTGGACGGCAAGCCGTCCTTTGTACCGTATACTGGGCACCTACGCGACCTGGTCGACGAGCTTTTTCCGCGCACGCGCTCACTGGTGTTGATCTGCGCCGCGGGCATTGCCGTGCGCCTGATCGCGCCGCATCTGGTGAGCAAGCGTTTGGATCCGTCCGTCGTAGTGGTGGACGAGCAGGGGCGCTATGCCATCAGCCTGCTCTCTGGCCATCTTGGTGGCGCCAACGAGCTGGCGGCGCGCGTGGCGACTGTCTTGGGCGCGCAGCCCATCATCACCACGGCCTCGGACCTGGCCGGTACTATCGCCGTCGATCTGGTGGGCGCGGAGTACGGCTGGCATATCGAGAACCCCGATCGGCTTACGGAGCTCAGCGCGGCACTGGTCAACGGTCTTTCGGTCGGTCTCTATCAGGATGCGGGCGAGCGGGATTGGTGGCCACGGGACAAACCCCTACCCGCGAACGTCGTGCGCTGCACCGATTCGGGACGACTGTCCAAAGGAGGGTACGCGGCCGCGCTGCTGATTAGCGATCACTTGATCACGGACTCGCGCGCGCTTCCGGCCTGCACGGTGATCTATCGCCCCCGCTCCCTGGTCCTCGGCATCGGCTGCAATCGTGGGACTTCAAGCGCCGAGATTGGCGATCTGGTCGGCCGCACCTTGCGTGAGCATGGCTTCTCCGACCGTAGCATCAGGCGGCTGGCCACGGTCGATCTGAAGCGAGACGAGGCCGGGCTGACCGCGTACGCGGATCAGATCGGCGTGCCGATCTCCTACTTCTCCGCGGCCGAGCTGGCCGCTGTTGAAGAGCTACCGAATCCGTCCGCCATGGTGAGCGACCACGTAGGTACGCCCGGCGTCTGCGAGCCCGCCGCCCTCCTGGCCGCCGCAACTGCACGGCTCGTCATTCCGAAGGTCAAGCAAGGCAACGTCACGCTGGCGGTTGCTAGAATCGAGGATTCCTAGATGATGGAGAACGAACCCCCCACGGCGGGAACGATTTTTCTGGTGGGGCTCGGCCCTGGCGCGATCGAGCAGCTCTCGGCGCAGGCGCGCAGTGTGCTCGAGAGAGCCGAGGTTGTGGTTGGATACACCTCATACGTCAAGCTGATCCAGAGCTTGCTGGACGGCAAGGACGTGGTGCGCACCGGCATGGGAGACGAGGTCGCCCGCGCCCGCCGAGCCATCGAATTGGCCGCGGAAGGGAAGATCGTGGCTGTGGTGTGCAGCGGAGACGCGGGCGTCTACGGAATGTCCGGCCTGATCTACGAGCTGCTGAAGGCGTCGGGCTGGACGGGCGATCAGTCGCCGGAAGTGGTCTCCGTGCCAGGGATTCCGGCCCTCATCGCCGCCGCGTCCCTGCTCGGGGCCCCGCTCATGCACGACTTCGCGGCCATCAGCCTGAGCGACCTGCTCACGCCTTGGGAGACCATCCGTCGGCGGCTTAAGGCGGCTGCCCAGGGCGACTTCGTGATCGGCCTGTATAATCCCAGCAGCCGACAGCGCCGCAACCAGATCGTGGAGGCGCGGGAGATACTGCTGAGTTGCCGTGATCCGCGCACTCCGGTCGGGGTGGTGACCAAGGCGTACCGGCCCGGGCAGAGCATTGTCATCGCTGATCTGGCTCATTTGCTGGACGTGCCCATCGACATGCAGAGCATCGTGGTGGTGGGGAACTCGACCACCTTCGCTTTCGCCGGCCGGATGGTGACGCCGCGCGGCTACGCTGGCAAGTATGATCTGAACGGCTGAGCGGTCATCCATGAGGAGTATTCCGCGCATCCTCATCGCCGGGACGACCAGCGGCGTGGGCAAGACCACCATCACCGCGGGTCTCATCGCCAGCCTGACGGCCCGCGGCCTGCGCGTGCAGCCTTACAAGTGCGGTCCCGACTATATCGATCCCTCCTACCACTCCCTGGCCGCAGGGCGTCCCTGCCGCAACCTGGATAGCTGGATGCTGCCCCGATCGGCCATGTTGGAGGTCTTCTCGCGCGCCTGCCAGGACGTGGACGTCGCCGTGATCGAGGGCGTGATGGGCCTCTACGACGGCCACGGCGACCTGGACGATGAAGGCAGCTCGGCTGAGATCGCGCGCCTGCTGAATGTACCGGTGATCCTGGTGGCGGATGTAGGGAAGGTCGCTTCCTCCGCGGCGGCCATGATTCTGGGGTATCAGCAGTTCGACCCCCGTGTGCGGATCGCGGGCGCGATCCTCAATCGTGTGGGGAGCCCCAGCCATCTGCGCTGGATTCAGGAGCCGCTGGAGCGCAAGGTCAAGGTTCCGGTTGTCGGTCATCTGCCAAAGAACGCGCAGTTGCACCTGCCCGAGCGGCATCTCGGTCTGATCCCCGCCGCGGAAAGCGTCACCCTGGCCGAGAGTCTGGCGCGCATCCGGTCCCAGGTCGAGGTCACCGTGGATGTGGATGCCATCCTCGCCATCGCTCGCGGTGCCGGACCACTGCGGACGCAGGACGCGCCCTGCCTTTTCCCCGGCACCGACGTGGAGACGCGGGCGACTATCGCCGTGGCCCGGGACGAAGCCTTCAGCTTCTACTACCAGGACAACCTCGACCTGCTAACCGCCTGGGGTGCGCGGATCGTCCCGGTTAGCCCGCTGCGGGATCGCGGCCTGCCTCCGGAGGCCGACGGGCTCTACATCGGGGGCGGCTTCCCCGAGCTCTACGCCGCAGATCTGGCTGACAACACCTCGTTTCTGAGCTCAATCAGAGAGGCCGCCCAGCGTAACATGCCCATCTGCGCCGAGTGCGGCGGCCTGATGTACCTGTCCCAGGGCATCGCCGACAAAGAGGGTCACAGACATGAGCTAGCGGGTCTCGTTCCCGGCTGGTCCATCATGCAGCGCCAGCGGGTGCGCATGGGCTACGTGACGGCCGAGGTGCTCCGCGATAACCCACTCGCCCGCCAGGGAGAGCGCTTGCGCGGCCATGAGTTCCACTGGTCAACACTGGAGGGGCAGCTTGCCGCACCGGCCTACCACCTGGAGGGAAAGGACCCGCGGCCGGAAGGTCACGCTGTTGGCAATCTATTGGCCTCATACGTTCATCTGCATTTCGGTGCTCATCCAGAGACGGCGAGGCGGTTTGTGGACGCGTGCTCGGAGTGGAGGGAAACAGGTGGGAGCAAGTGCTGAACCTTGCGCCGGTATGTCCAGGCTCTGGGTGGGTGTTTCAGACTCGAAGTGGCTGTGCACCATCTACCGCATCAAGAAGCCGAGCATTCCCACCAGCCAGTACCACATTCCTAATCCACAGAGCAAGCATTGCCAGAAAGATAGCCAGTAGTTGTGATTCAACGACGCGCGCGACTTGGCCATTGGAAACCCGAGATCGGAATCG
This sequence comes from Chloroflexota bacterium, assembly GCA_004297765.1. GTDB lineage: Bacteria > Chloroflexota > Dehalococcoidia > FW602-bin16 > FW602-bin16 > FW602-bin16. Next base: position 20,404 of record SCTZ01000177.1, read on the forward strand.
CTACCACGCACTCTCTTCACCCAATTACTTCGTGGCAGCAATATCGCTGAGCAGTAGCTGTTTCGCCTCAGATGCCGCGCGTGCTTGCACCCTACCCCAATTCCACGTGCGCCAGTCTGGATTGGCCGCATTCGCCCACCTCTCCTGGATATTGCGTGCTATTGCCTGACGATCTTCTTCCGGAATGGATGGTAGGGCTTCCAGCAGCGCGGGCACGGCATCCGCGCTCAGGACGGCCACGTACTGGGCGTCCAGGGGGCGCTCGGCGCTAGCACGGCCAACGTTGGTGTGCACGATGAGCTCATCGGGGTTGATCCAATTCAGGAGGGCGATGGCCAGAAAGCCAGCCATCACCATGCCGAAGACGAATCGTTCCCGCTTGCCCCGCCAGACCGTGCCCAGGAACCAGAGGAAGACCACGGCGATCCAAATCATGAAGGCCGTGGTGTATAGTCGCAACTCGGTCAACCCAAACTCCGCCTGATACAGGCGCATGCGCTGGAAAGCCGAGACTATGATCACGAAGACTAATCCTACCAGCAGTGCTACCAGCAGACGGAATATGTGCAGGTGCCTGGGATTCTCCTTGCGAGCAAGCCAGTCCATGGTCAAGAGCAGCGGCAACACCAATGCTGCGACGGTGACCAGCTCGAAGAAGCCACGCCGCGCGTATTCGGCATAAGTAAGAGTAATGGAAGCTTCGACGAGCTCCGCGCCACCGAAGAAGTAGCGAAACTGTACGAGGACGAACGCGAGGAACAGGGCATTGAGAGTGCCAAGCACAATACTGACCTCGACGGCACCGAGCGATTGAAAACCCGGGATCGGAATCGTCACTCCATCAGCCCGCCGATGCTCGATCAGCATCAACCAGAGATAGCCGCCAGCACACCAGGTCAGCGCGACAATCAGCGTGAGATGTCCCAGCAGGTCCAGGAGGTCGAACTGAAAGATGCGGTTGACCAATCCATCGAAGGCCGCGTCGGCTTGCATGAAGAGGCTGCCGAAGACGATCACCAGCGGAACAGTGATGGCCAGGCCACGGGCGATGGCCAGACCATGCCCGGCTAGCCCGGTCCGTGGCACCTCCTGCCAACGAATAGTCGCGAAAACGAGGGCGGACGTGCCCAGGAGGGCTGACACTCCTACCATCAGGGCATTTGTCACCAGACCGGTGATCGTCATGGCGAAAATCTGACCTGAACGTAGACGCAAGGCGACGAGCGTCAGCGTCGCGAGCAGTGCAAGGAAGTTCAACAGACCCAGGGTCTGCGAGTCCCGCCACGCGAACGCCCCTGCGAAGAGAATCGCGGGCAGAACCGTCCACAGCCCGCCGCCCACCAGCCCAATATTCTGCCAATGCGCTACGAGGAGTATGCCCAATGCGAGGAAGCCTGTCCAGAGCGCAACGTTCAGACCCCAGGGCATCGTACGCAGCAGGCTATCCGCGATGATGCCGAGTACCAGAGCGATCCCGATTATCCCAAGTCCCAGCTTGGTTTTGTGGCCCACGTTCAGCTTTCCTCTCCGTAAACACCGCGCTAACGGCTATGCCGGACATCTTTGTCGACGGTGTTTGCTTTCACCAGTATTGTCCGCTTGTACGGATTTGCCCTGCCGTTCTATCTTCATGCTACGCTGAGCGCCGAGGTGCAGTCCACGTCTTGAGGATGGCATCGCACGCACTCAGGTGCTTGACACACGGGTGCGTCGGTGGATAGTGTGTAGATTGGCGGACCAATAGGCGTTCGCTGTGGTTCTCGGACCGACTGGATAACCACCCCGTCCCACGTAGTGGCGGACGGCTCTGTCCGCCAGGGGGGGCAGGGCAGGTGGTGGGTTGGGGGAACGCTGTCGTTTGCGCGTGGATGCCCGTGCATTGTCGGCTGACTGTTGCGCGACCTGGCGTGCCGGCGGTTGGGACAGGGGCGAGGCCGGCCCCGCCACCCCTGGCGGACAGCGCCGTCCGCCACTACGCACGGTCGGGAGACGGCTTGACGATTGCGTGAATCGCTGTAGCAACTACATGTCTGTCGGTTGCAGGCGGAGGCGATGATCCATGCTTGATCTGATGGTGGTCGAAGACAACGAGAGGCTACGTGTAGCGCTGCGGACTGGGCTGGGGGGCACCGGTGCGGTGCGGGTCGTGTCGGATTGCGACAGCGGCGAGGCGGCTCTGGAGATCTGTCTGACCCAGCCGCCGGATGCGATTCTGATGGATGTCCAACTGGCTGGGAAGATGAACGGTATCGAGGCGGCCGTGGCCATTCGACGCGAATTTCCGCGCCTGCCGGTGGTGTTCTACTCGATTCAGGACGACGAAGTCTATTACCGAGCCTTTCGGCGCTCCGGCATCATCAGCCACTACGCCTACGTGCGGAAGTCCAACTATCTGTTGCCCCAGATGATTGTGCCGCTGCTGCGGGATGCGGTAGCGGGACGCAGCTTCATCGATCCCGAGATCGAGTCGCGGGTTCAGGAGGTGCGCCAGAAGGATGAGCAATCGCCCATGGCCCTGCTTGAGCCGAGCGAGCAACACGTGGCGCGGCTGCTGGCGCAGGGCCTGAGCAACGAGCAGATAGCGTCCCAGTTGGGTTTTCGGGACAAACGCACCATCAGCCGCACCAACGGGCAGATCTATGCGGCCTGGGGTCTGGCGGCGAGCACGACGGACGAGAAGATCGCGCGCACCCGCGCGGCCCTCATTGTGCGAGAAGGGCGCCTGATCACGTGGGATGAGTCCGGTACGCCCCACGTCCTCGACGCGCGCGGCTCCCGGATACCGTATGAATTGCGTCTCGACCGATGAGCATCTGCTGGGGAGGCAGTGATTGCTGGTAGAGCTTGTCGTCTGGGCCATTCGTGCTCTGTCGCTGTTCAACACGATCGCCTTTCTATGGCTGGGATTGGCGGTTCTGCTGAACGCGGAGCGGCGTACCCTGGGTACATGGGTGGCGGGCGGTGGACTGCTCATGGCGGGGCTCTTCTTCGGCGTTCACACCACAATAGTGGCGCGAGATCCGGGCACCCTGGGCGCGGAATTCGCCTTCTGGTGGCGTGCAGGCTGGTCGCTTTTCATCGGCTCGCCCTACATGTGGTACGTCGTGATAGCCTGGTATACCAATGTTTTCCGCACACGTTGGCACCGCTCCTGGCTCTGCGCGCTGGGGCTGCTCGGAGTGGGGGCTCTGGCGTTCGCCGGATCCCGGACCCTGCTGCCGGACTACGACACTCTGATCTATCGGGCGCCGGTTGCTATCGTGTCCATCGCCGGGGTGCCGATCGTCGTCCTGGTCTACTCGGCCTATGGAGTTCTGTGTGCCGCTCTGGCTCTGGCGGCGCTGCGGCGTCCCGCGGCCTCACACCGCTTGATGGGCGACTTCGGCCGCCGGCGCGCCCGCCCCTGGCTGATGGCGGCCTCGTTGCTTCTACTCGTGATGACGGTGGCCCTGGGTGTGGTCGGAGCCTGGCTTCTGCATGTGCTACAGCTAGGGCCGCTTGTCGTGTTCTCTCCACCTACACTGACTATTCTCAATGGAATCGATCTGGCGGTCTCAGCTCTACTCGGGCTAACGGTCATACTGATGGGCCGGGCTGTCGTATCCTACGAGGTTTTCACGGGCAAGGCCCTGCCGCGCGGAGGGCTGCGTCGCCACTGGCGCAACAGCCTGATTTTGGCCGCCGGCTATGGGATTGTGGTGGGAGGAAGTCTGAGCCTGCCGGTCGATGCCATCTATCGGTTGCTGCTGGCGACAATGCTACTTGTTGTTTTCTATGCCCTCCTCAGTTGGCGCTCCTTCGCTGAGCGCGAACAAAGCATTCAACGTCTGCGCCCCTTTGTCGCCAGTCAGCGCTTATACGACCATCTGCTCAGAACGGCCGATCCGCTCGACGTGGACGTGGCGGCGCCCTTCCGCGCTCTCTGTGAGACGGTGTTGGGCGCGCGTGTCGCCCATCTCGCCGCGATGGGACCACTGGCGCCCCTGACCGGTCCGCCTCTGACTCACCCCGAAGGCTCCCCTCCTCCGGCGGCGGAGCTGCAGAGGCTGGCCGGGGAGCTACAGTCATCGACAGCGATTTGTCTACCGGTCGATCCCAGGCGGTTTGAGGGTGCGGTGTGGGCCGTGCCTCTATGGAGCGAGCGTGGGTTGATCGGAGTTCTCCTGTTGGGCGACAAGCGCGATGGCGGGCTCTACGTCCAGGAGGAGATAGAGGTCGCGCGGGCCACAGGCGAGCGGCTCATAGACACGAAGGCGGGAGCCGAGATGGCCAGACGGCTGATGACTTTGCAGCGGCGCCAACTGGCCGAGAGTCAGGTGCTGGACGGTCAAACGCGGCACGTGCTGCACGACGACGTCTTGCCGCGCGTGCACGCGGCTATCCTCACGCTGAGCGGTTCATCCACCGTTGGAGTCGAGGCCACTGAGGCAATGCAGATGCTGGCAGATGTGCATCATCGCCTATCTGATCTGCTGCGGGCAATGCCGGCCTCGTTAGCACCGGATGTCGCCCAGTTGGGGTTGATTGGTGCTCTACGGCAGGTGATCGAAGGTGAGCTGAAAGGCGCCTTCGAGACGGTGAGTTGGCAGATCGAGCCGGAGGCCGAGTTGGCAGCGCAGGCAGTGCCCCTGCTGGTGGCTGAGGTAACCTTCCGCGCCGCTCGCGAGGCGATCAGGAACGCCGCCCGTCACGGCCGGGGAGAAGACGTGGGGCGCCCGCTTCATCTCGCTATCACCATGGCTCGCGACGATGGACTCATCCTGACGGTTGTCGACAATGGGGTCGGGCTGCGGGCGCCCGCCGTGAACGCGGGCACTGGGCAAGGATTAGTATTGCACAGCACGATCATGGCAGTTATCGGGGGAACGCTATCGGCCATGGCTACGCCGGGCATGGGCACGCGCGTGATCCTGACTTTTCCTCTGTCGCAGGAACTCTAGCCGGCCAGCCTCGGAGAGTTGAAGTTGTAGACTCTTATCGTTCGACGCGCCTCTCGCTCCTGAGGAAATCGGAGATCTTGCGCTCGCTATCGCGCAGTCGGCGCACTACCTCCAGAAAATGGCGCAGACGCACCTTGGCGCGCTTGCCCAGACCGTACTCGTCGTTGCCGTCCAGCGTGATGGCCGGCATGCCAGCGGTACGGCGCAGGAGCATGGCCGGGAGCTCTCGGCCGCAGAAGGCCTGATTGTAGTGGATGATCCCGTCCACCCGGCGGGCCTTCAGCTCTGCCGTGATGTCGCGGAGGCGGTGCGAGATCAGGTAGGGCCGGGTGAGGCTGGCGTACTGCTCCGCCAACGACTGACCGGGATTGGGGATGGCCCGTTGGCGCTGAGTTTCGTTGAAGACCACGTGGGCGCCCTCGGACTCGAGGAAATGGTAGAGATCCCACGCGAAGAGCGCTGGAGCACCGACGTACGCCAGACGCACACAGTCGCCGCTGTAGGGCCGGCGTTGTGAGACCATTTGGAGCAGTTGCCGAGCTTCGTCACAGTAGCGAATGTGGCTGCCGCTAAAGTCCGACGTGTCCAGCAGGCTCTTGTGGTTCTCCCAGCCGTTCACCAACCCCTCGCTCCATGTCAGGTCGTCGATCTGCAGGGCCAGTCCGCGCGCCTCACTCAGTTCCTCGCGGACCGACTCGGCGCGATGCAGCGTGGTGCCCAATTGCTCCGCTAGGTCCTCCAGCTTCTTCTGTACGAGCAGCTGGTTGGCCTGGTCAGGATAGGCGAACGATAGGACACGCACTCCCTGGCTCTTCAGCATGGGTAGTAATAGTGTATTGCTGGCGCAGTTGCCTTCGACGCCGATCACGGTCTTTAATCCCAATTCGAGGCAGACTCCGTAGATACCTTTGGTGCGCGCGCACGAGCGGATGGGGAACCCGTCCTCCTCGGCTCGCTGCACGAAGCGGCCCGGATCGTCGTCGGCCAGAAAGACGTTGCCAAGGTCCACCGGCCAATAGCCCGCGGCGATGAGGACCTCTATAGGTACCTGAGCAGTTATCCCTATCTTCTCCACCGTCACTCCTTTTGACGCTCCTATTGTCGCACAGCACCATCCGTCATGCAACTACCCTTGTCAGGGTGTCTGGTTATGACGCCAGCAGCTAAAGCAAACGCTATGACGACTGTGCTCGTCAAGAAAGAGAACGTCCCCTTTTGTGCGCAGGTGACGTTACAACTGCCGAGCATAGAACAAGAAGTGACGGAACAATGCACCACGCATTTGGGGTGCACAAAGTACTATGGAGTGCTGCCGGTCCGTGTGCTATAGTAGTGCCACAGTTGGGCATTCGCGCGGTGGGTCTCTGGACGTTGCCTTCAGCTCGATAGCTCGATGCGCAAGGAGGGAGAGGTCATGGCTGGGTACGAGGGCAGTCTGGACATGCTGAAGCTGCTGCTTACGGCCAAGACGTGGTGCCATGCGACCGACTAGACTGGTCATCCTCACATTGGTGCTGGCCCTCGTGGCGGGCATCGTCTACATGTTGACCAATCGACCTACGCAGGAGGCCGCGCCCACCGGTCCAGTGCACATCAGTGTGGCCTCGGCCATCGCGGCCGAGCCCTGGGTTTCCGCCGCTGCCAAGGAGTTCTCCGACCGAGAGTACGAGCTAAACGGGACGCGGCGCAAGGTTACCGTGGATGTCTATCCCCTCGACGGTGTCACCGCCCTCAACAAGTGGGCCGGCGGCGAGTTCCAGACGCCGCCCACGGCCTGGGTGGCCGAGTCGCGCGACTGGGTGAACCAGGCCAACGCCGTGGCCGGGGATCACTACAATCAGGACATCTTCCTGGGCGGCGGCCAGTATCGAGATCAATCGGTCGCCATGTCTCCCGAAGTGTGGGCCGTTTTCAAGTCTCGCGCCGTCGTGCTGGAGAAGAAGTTCGGCCGGCCGCTGGACTGGGAAATGGCTCACACCGCGGCCGTCTCCAAAGGCTGGGAAGATCTGGGCGGCGAGAGCGGCTGGGGGCGCTTCAAGCTCGTCATCCCCCACCCCAAGCGCGATCCCGCCGGCCTGGCCGCCATGGTTAGCGCCGCCGGCGCCTATTTCCAGAAGCCTGCGGTCTCCACCGACGAGCTGGGCGACGGGAAGTTCTTGAGCTGGCTCAAAGAACTGTTGAACACCGTCGTCGACTTCCAGCCCTACGGGGCGGAGAACATGGTGCTCTACGGTCCGTCGGCCGGCGATGCCGGCCAGGTGCTGGAGAACTATCTGCTTCTCAACGCGGAGGCTATCGAGAAGCGCTGGGGTGACGGTCTGATGGTGGTTTACCCGGACCCTGTCGCCTGGTATGACTTCCCCTTCGCCATCTACATGGGCAAGGAGAAGGAGTCCAGTGCCGCCGAAAAGGACGCCGCCGTTCTGTTCAAGCAGTTTCTTCTCTCTGACGCGCAGCAGGTCGGCACGCTCAGCTTCGGGCTGCGGCCGGCCAGCCCGGACGTGTCGACCGATAACCCAAGCAGCCTGATCAAGCGCTACGCGGCGTTCGGCTTCAAGGAGCGCGTTCCGTCCTCGTCCAAGATGCGCCAGGCCTCACGCTCCGGACTGGTAGCGTTGGGCGCCTGGTTCGTCAACAACTACGAGAAGTAGGAACGGAATAATGAAGCGCCTGATGCCATTCCTCCTTGTTCCTTTGCTCCTGGCCACGTTGCTGACCGCTTGTGGAGGGTCGGATCCGTCGCGAGATAGCTCACTCAAGGAGATCAAGGTCGCCTACGATCCCAACAAGGCTGAGCTCTTCGAGGATCTGCTGAAAACATACAACGCCAGGGCCAGCGTCAAGGTGCGGGGGCAGAAGCTGGAGATCCCGCAGATTCTGGAAGCAATTCCCGCGGGCGATCTGATCGCCGTCAGCCCTGATTCCGCGCTCTGGCTGGAGAGCTTCGATCGGGCCTATCAGGAGTCGCATCCCGAGACATCATCCATCATCGGGACCACCGTCCGCTACGCCACCACCCCCGTGGTCATCGCCACCTGGCGTGGTCGCGAGGGCGAGCTGGGCGTGGCAGGAGAGCGCGGCTGGGCGTCGTTGCTCCAGCGGTCCTCGCGCGATGTGAGCTACCGATGGAGTCATGGCTCTCCGCGGGCATCGGCCTCCGGTATGCTAGCCCTGACGGCGGAGTTCTACGCGGGCGCAAAGAAGACCTTCGGCCTGACCAAGGCAGACGCCGATCAGGAAGATGTTCGCCGCTACGTCTCCGAGATCGAGAAGACCATCGCGCGCTACGGTGGCGAGTCCGACGCTGCCCTGATAGAGTACTTGCTGAAAGAGGGGCCGAATGCGCTCTCGGCCATGGTGATGCCCGAGGCCTCGGTTTTCGACTTCAACCGGCGCAGTCAGAACGCCAAGCTCTATGCGATCCAGCCGGCAGAGGGCACTCTGATGCTCGATCATCCGCTGGTTCTGCTGGAAACTGCCAATCTCACGCCCGAGCAGAGGCGCGCCTTCCTAGATTTCTCTCGGTTTCTGACGGGCCCCGATGGACAGTCTATCGTGGTCAAGCATGGGTATCGGCCCGTCGATCTGGCCTTTGACGCGAGCAAATCGCCGCTAGGTGGCCAGGGTCTCTCAACCAACCAGCCTCGTCTCTTGCAGATGCCGTCGACAGGAACGTTGAGCTACCTCCGCGCAGCCTGGTCCTCCGGACTGAAGCGACGTGCCAATATCATACTGGTGGTGGACGTCTCGGGCTCGATGGAGGGCGAGAAGCTGAAGCGCACCCGGGAGGCGCTGACCTCTTTTATCAAGCAAGTGCCGTCAGACGAGGAGCGCGTTGGGTTGATCACCTTCTCAAGCGACGTGGAAGAGGCCGTTCCTCTTGGCCGTCTGGGCGACAACCGCCAGAAGCTTCTGAGCCGAGCCGATCAGTTGACCGCCGGCGGCAACACGGCGCTGTTCTACGCCGTCTGGCGGGCGCATCGCCTGCTGGTGCAGATGAACGATGCCGAGCGGATCAACGTGGTGGTGGCCATGACCGACGGGCAGGAGAACGCCTCCAGTAACTTCAGTGGGCGCAACCTATCCCGGGTGGGCACGGTCCCCCGCATCACTGGCAACGGCGCCACCGACGTGGATCCGCTCCGACGCGCTCTGACGCAGAGCGGCCCGGGCATCCAGATCTTCACGGTTGGCTACGGCGCGGAAGTCGATCTGAACATGCTGAGCTCGCTTGCGACCTCCTTTGGCGGCCAAGCCTACCGCGCGGACCCCGAGACGATCCGGAAGCTCTATGAGTTGATTTCGCAGAATTTCTAGCGCGTCGACAGACCGGGGGTTCGGGGGTGTCCCCCGTATAACCCCCAACCACATACGGGGTGGCGCGGGGTCATTCCCGAGCAGATTCCTTGTTTCTGGACTGGGATGCACATGCGCAGCCAGCGACTCAACAGAAGAATAGCCTATGCCCTCTCTCGTCCCACGGCTTATCTCATCGTGGGACTGGTCTTCCTGGCGGTGGTGGTGGCCGTGATCGGGCGCTGGCCGAGCTGGGTCATCGGAGCCAGCATCGCCGTCGGTCTGGTGCTGTTCGGGTTGTTGATCCTGGACGCGCTGTTCGACCCGAACACGGAGCGCGAGGCGGCCCTGTCCGACGTGGACCCCGGGCGGGTGCGGGACCCGGCCCTTCGCGAGAAGCTCCGCAAGGCCCTGGAGTACGTCCGGGCCGCGCAGCAACTGGTCAAGCAGGACAAGAGCGGTCTGCTCGATACGGCCGACGAAGAGCTACCCGAGCTGGAGCGGGCCGCGCGCTCGATCTACCAGATGAGCCTGCGTTTGCAGGAGTTCCGGGCCGATCGCCTTCTCCAACGGGACCTGGCCGATCTGCGGAAGTTGAGCAAGCAAGAAGGACCGCTCAACCCGGATCGGGAGGCACAACTGAAGACCCTCCGGCGACTCGACGACCTGGTGAGCAAGGCCGAGCAGGCCATCGACAGCGCTCTGGCGGACCTCGGCCGCTCCTACGCGGAAATGCAGGCCATCAAGGTTACGCCGGGGCTCTGCGGCCGGGCGACGGATTCGTTGGAGCAGCTCCAGTCCAGCACGCGGCGGCTGTCCGATCTGGCCCAGGGCTACGACGAGGCATACGGCGGCCGCACGGTGCCCGGGAACTCGTGAGCGCGGAGGTGACGTGGTGAGTATAAGACAGCGCCAGGTCTTGTCGCCTGGCGGGAGAGCGTGGGAACTCTTCCACATGTCTCACAAGGAACTGCAGCGGGTGTCCGCCGCAGCCATGGTCGCGCTGCTGCTTGTTAGTCTCGCCCTGGTCGGCTGCGCTTCCGAGCTTTCGGGTGAGAGCTACCTCTACGTGGCCGTGCCCTTGACCGGTGATATGGCTAGCCGGGGACAGGAGATCGCGGGCGGCGTGCGGCTGCGGGCCGACGAGGTCAACCGCGCCGGCGGAATCCTGGGCAAACGCGTGGTGGTGCGGACCCTGGACGACGGCGGCGACGGTGACACGGCCGTCGAGGCGGCCCAGCAGGTGTCCGCGGCTGTGCGCAAGGGGGAGCCCGTGCTCGGCGTGGTCGGCCATTACAACTCCGGAGCCACCGGCCCGGCCCTGGACAAAGTCTACAAAGACCTGGACATCGTGGTCGTCACGCCTGGCTCGTCCAACGCTACCCTGACCCAGAAGGGCTACACGCGTTTCTTCCGGGTGGTCTCCACCGACGATATTCAGGGACCGGTGGATGCCCGCAAGGTCCTCTCTCTGGGCTGGAAGCGGATAGCCGTCCTGCACACCGATAACCTGTACGCCACGGGGCTGGCCTCTGCCTTCACGGATGAGCTGAAGCGGCGAGGTGTCGAGCCCATCGTGGACATCGAGATGAAGTACAACAATGTGGGCGCTTACTTGCGCGAGTTGCAGGGCAACGTGGACAAGACCCTGGCCCTCAGCCCCGACGGCATCTTCTTTGCCGGCGACTATCCCGAGGGTATTCCGCTTCTGGAGTCCTTGCGCACGGCGGGTTACCAGGGCGGGTTCATGACGGGCGACTCGGTCATGGAGTACGAGTTCATCGACACTCTGGGTTCCAAAGCCGAGGGCGCCTTCATCTCCAACATCCAGCCCGAGATGGCCGCCGCGGCCACAGAGAGCTGGAAGAGCGCCTATCGCTCCCTGGAAAAGCGCAGCCCGGGCATGGACTCCATCACCGGCTATGCCGCTGCCCAGGTACTGCTCGAGGGCATCAAGCAAGCTAACACATTGCGCGGTGCGGCCGTGGCCGATAGCTTGCGCAAGCTGGAGCTGAAGACCCCCGTTGGCGATTGGTCCGCCGACGCCAAAGGTGACATGCGCGTACGCAAGATATACCTCTTCCAGGTCAGGGGCGGTGTCTTTGAACAGGTCGGAGAAGAGCGATGATTTGCCAGAACACACCAAAGTCCTGTATGCTCTCCTGCGAGAGGAGGTGCGCTCCATGGAAGTCGTGCCTGGCATCCACCAACTGAAGGTCCCCATCCCCGACAATCCCCTGGGTTTCCTGAACTCGTATCTAATCCGTGGCGACGGTCATTACGTACTCGTGGATACGGGTTGGAACGCCAAGGACTCCTTCGCGTCCCTAGAACAGCAGCTCAACGAGATCGGGGTCAGGTTCACCGACATCTCGCAGGTCGTCATCACGCACATACATCCCGATCACTTCGGCCTTGCGGGCAAGATCAAGGAGGTCTCCGGCGCCGAGGTCGTCGTCCACGAGGTGGAGAAGTCCTTCATCGAGCTGCGCTACCAGAATTGGAAGGTGTTGTTGCAGGAGATGGCCACTTGGATGCATGTCAACGGTGTGCCCGGGGCGGACCTGGTGAAGCTGCGTAACGCGTCAGAGGAGATCATGGATGTGGAGTACCTGTCCGATCCGGACAGGACCGTGAGCGGCGGCGAGACCATCGAGGTCGGGTCCATGCGCTTCGAGATAATGTGGACGCCCGGTCACTCGCCGGGGCATATCTGCCTCTACGAAGCCCAGCGGCGCGTGCTGTTGTCAGGCGATCACGTGCTGCCCGTGATCACGCCGAACGTCAGCCTCCATTCCCAGAGCTTCGGCAATCCGCTGGCGGACTACGTGGACGCCCTGAGAGCCGTGGGGCGCTTGCCGGTGGATATTGTCCTGCCCGCCCACGAAGACATCTTCTATGATCTGCCGAAGCGGGTGCAGGAGATCCTGGCTCATCACGAAGCGCGCGAGCGTGCGATTCTCGATGCTATCGGCGAAACGCCGCGCACCGCCTACGAGATCGCCTGCATCATCCCCTGGGAGCTAATGGGGCGAACCTGGGAGGAGATACCGGCCTGGGAGAAGCGTTCGGCGACTACCGAGACCCTGGCCCATCTGGAGCATATGCACACCAAGGACCTGGTGGAGAAAACCAACCTGCACGGGCTGGTTTACTACGGCAAGCGGGCTGGGCTATCGCCCATACCGCCCGAGTAGTCGGTCCATTCTCGCTTACTCTTCTTCCCTGGGGTGGGGCTTCCCTCAAACGACGCCACAATTGAGGAAGGGCGCCTAATCCTGACACGTGACCCCATTCATCAGCCTGATCTCCCGCCAGATCGCGCGGACGAACGAAGACCGAGGATGCCGGACAAAGCCAAGAAGAAACACCACAAGAAGAAAGCTGCGGTCAGCCTGCTCGACTTCATGCGTGAGAGCTGGCTGAACTGGCTGTTGCTGCTCGTGCCGGTGAGCATAGCCATCGAGCTACTTGGATTGCCCAAGCTCTGGCTCTTCGTCGCCTCGGCGCTAGCCATCATCCCGCTGGCGGGGTTGATCGGTCATGCTACCGAGCAGTTGGCGCATCGCGTTGGGCCGGGCATCGGCGGGTTTCTCAACGCCACCTTCGGCAACGCCACCGAGTTGATCATCGCCCTCTTCGCTCTGCGGGCTGGTCTACCGGAGGTTGTGAAGGCCTCTATAACCGGCAGCATCATCGGCAATATCCTGCTGGTGCTGGGGCTGAGCATGCTCATGGGTGGTTGGAGGCGAGACAAGCAGATCTTCAATCGAACCAGCGCGGGGGCTAGCTCGGCCATGCTCTTCCTGGCCGTCGTCGCTCTGGTAATGCCGGCCGTCTTCGATCTGACCATCTTTGGCAGCCTCGAGTTTGTCACGCCCGCCATCGAGCACCTGAGCCTGCTGGTGGCGATCGTGCTCATCCTCACCTACGTGGCCAGCCTGGTCTTCTCGCTCAAGACGCACCGCGAGCTATTTACCTCGGTCCCGACCGAGCCGGAAGAGGCGCGGCTCAGCCTTCGCAACTCGATCCTGCTCCTCTTCGCGGCGACCATCGTAACGGCGGTGGAGGCAGAGCTGCTGGTGGACGGTATCCACGAGGCGACGGCGGCCCTGGGCATGACGGAGTTCTTCGTCGGAGTGATCGTGGTGGCCGTGGTGGGCAACGCGGCCGAGCACTTCGCGGCCGTCGTCATGGCCATCAAGAACAAGATGGATCTGGCGGTAAACATCGCCACTGGCTCCAGCACCCAGATCGCCCTCTTCGTCGCGCCGGTGCTCGTGCTGGTTTCGTTCCTGTTCGGCCAGCCCATGTCGCTGGTCTTCAACTCCTTCGAGATCGTGGGCGTTGCCCTTTCGGTGGTCGCACTAACCGTCGTCTCCCTGGACGGCGAGTCCAACTGGTTCGAGGGCCTCCAGCTCCTAGCCGTCTACGTGGTCCTGGCCATCGTCTTCTACTTCGTGCCGGCGCCGTAGCAGACGGGGTACGTTGTTGGTGCGACACCGACGCTGAGACCGACTCGGTCTCGGAGACCGAGTCGGTCTGAGGTAGCAAGACGGCGCTGATCTGGACCCAAAAGCAGCCAAGCACCCTCGGTTGACAGGACCGCGCGGTTCGACTAGAATATTGGCTGGTTCCGCCGGGCGGACCGAACCAGCCAGCGTAGCTCAGTTGGCAGAGCAGCGGTTTCGTAAACCGCAGGTCAAGGGTTCGAATCCCTTCGCTGGCTCCAGGTAAAGTGCACCCGCACGCCAGATATGAGCCATTCGAGCTATCAAATAGCCGAGTGGCTCATCTGCTTTTGGCACCGGATTGGCACCGAAGCATGGTCGGCGACAGCGGAAAGCCTACGATCGCTTGATGCCTGGGTGGCTTAGGTTCGAGACGAGTAGTTAGTCATGATTGGAAACACCGGCGTGCTGGTTTCTGGCGCCCGACAGTGGAATACTGGCGGAAGCAGCGTGCCCGCTGCCGCGGTCAGCGTAAGAACCTGTTTGACCGGCGCCGCGTGGCGGTTGTCCTTATCCTGGAAGGCATGGCAGACATCCCTCATCGCGACAAGGCGTGGTCACATCGGCGCCGACCTCGCCCACCACCGTCCACCCGTTGGCAGACATCCCTCATCGCGACAAGGCGTGGTCACAGTACCGGTGTTCCAAAGGACATCGAAGACGTGTGCCTCCTTGCCCTCGCCAATGTCAGTGCCAACGCCGGCCGGGGTGTCGAACACCCCGATGCGGGCCGCTGGCATCAGTCCGCCGAGGGTAGCGGCTTGGCCTCCACCAACTGCATGGGCTGGTCGCAGCAATGGATTGCCCCTCCACCGCCTTTGGTGACAAGCACCTGCGCCCCACATTCGGGGCAACTCATCCGCTTTCCCAACTGGTTTGCCATCTCTTCCCTCCTACTTCTGCTGCATCTCTTGGCCGCAGCAGCGCAGCGTGCCGGACCCCGGCTTCGTCACGAGCACCTCACTGCCACATGTTACACACTTGTACCGCTTGCCGACCTGCGTTCCCCCCGCCTTCTTCGACCCTGTTTCTTGCGTCGCCATAGCTCTCTCCTCGCTAGTTGTTTAGTCAACGGGTGTTTGGAACTGCTCTCGCAGCTTCACCTTGAGCACCTTGCCTAGGGCCGAGCGCGGCAGCTCTGGCACGAACGTTACCATCGACGGCTTCTTGTAGCTCGCCAGCCGCTCCCGGCAGAAGGCGATCAGTTCCTCGGCGGTCAGTTTGCCGCCGGCCTCCTGGCGGGGCACCACGACGGCCACGACCCGCTCACCCCATTCTTCGTCCGGGGCGCCGACCACCGCCACGTCCTCCACCCCGGGATGGCGATAGAGCACTGCCTCGACCTCTTCCGGCGAGATGTTCTCTCCGCCCCGGATGATCATGTCCGACTTCCGCCCGGCCAGGAAGACGTAGCCTTCCTCATCCATCCAGCCCAGGTCGGAGGTGTAGAGCCAGCCCTCGGTATCACGATTCGCCGGGGCTGCTGTCTGTGCATCGGTCGGAAGATAGGCCTGCATTGTTCGGGCTGTCCGCAGCGCCACCTCGCCGATCTGCCCCGGCGGTAGCGGGAGATGGTCGGGCGTGACGATCCGCAGCTCGACGTCGGCCACCGGCTTACCGATCGAGCGCAGTCGCGCCTTCTTCCGCTCGATATCTTCTGGAGTGCCCTCCAGGCGGTGATCCTCCGGACCCAGCATGGCGACCGTCGCCGTCGTCTCCGTTTGCCCGTAGGCGTTGACGAAGCCGACCTTCCTGGGGAAGAGGTCCAGGGCGCGCAGGAGCACACCGGGCGGCGTGGCCGCCGCGCCATAGGAGAGCACCTCCAGGCTCGAGAGGTCGAAGTGGCCAAAGCGCGGCTCATCGATCAGCCGCTTGAGCATGGTGGGGACAAGGAAAGCATTGGTAATCTGCTCCCGCTGCACTGTCTCCAGCCAGCGAAGCGCATCGAACTGGCGCAGAACGACCATCTTTCGCGCCGAGTAGGGCGCCAGCATGATGGCGGTGAGCCCGGCGATGTGGTAGAAGGGCGCCACGAGCACCTGGGCGTAGCGATCTTCCTCGCTGGCCGGCTCCGCGCTGTTGAGCACGTAGTTCGAGAAGTCGCCGTAGCGCAGCATGACGCCCTTGGGACGGGAGGTCGTGCCGGCGGTGAACATAATCACACACAGATCATCGTCGTCAACCTCCGCCGGTTCGAGCTCCTCCCCTTCAACCAGAAGCTCTTCGAGTGGTCGCATCATCTCTCGCGCGCCATCAAGGCTGATCATCTCTTGCAGCAACGGCACCGACGGACGCACGGCGAGCGCCAAATCGTGGTACTGCGCCCCGACGCAGATGATGTTCACCCCAGCTGAGCTCAAGAGATATTGAAGCTCGTCCTGCTTGGCCCGATAGTTGAGCGGGACAAAGGTTGCCCCCAGGAAGCCGCTTGCGTAGAAGAGCTGAATGTAGCGGTCGCTGTTGGTGTCTAGCACGCCCAGCCGGCTCCCGGGTCCGACGCCCAGACGTCGCAGCCCGGAGGCAAGAGTCACGATGCTCTTTTGCAGCGTCGCGTAGTCGTAGCGTCGATCCTCGAAGACGAGCGCCTCGCGGTCGGGAGAGATCTGGGCCGAGATATTCACGAACTCGTACACGTTCATAAAGCTTCTCTATGCTCCCTTGGGTAGCCCGAGACCGCGTTGGGCGATGATGTTCCGCATGATCTCGGACGTTCCACCGTAGATCGTTTCGACCACCTGCCAGCGATGGTGGTACTCCACTTCGCCGTGAAGCGGTGCCCATTTGGAGCCACGCGCCAATTGGCCGAAGGGTCCCATGATCTTCATGGCGGTATGAGTCAGTTTGTGCTCCACCTCGGTTTGGAACACTTTGGCCATGGCGGACTCGTGGCCGAGCGCTTGACCCTGATCCAGCATCCAGGCCAGACGAAATACGAAGAGTCGGCAGACCTCGAGATCCGCGGCGACCTCGGCCAGTTGGTGGCGGACGATCGGATCGCCGACCAGGGCTTTGCCCCGCGATGTGGCCTGCTTGGCGTAGGCGATGAGCTCGTCGAGCAGCCGCGTCAACGGACCGATCGGGTACATTCGCTCGAAGTCGAGGGCCACGGCTATCTGCTGGAAACCCCGACCGCGTGCTCCCACCAGGTTATTCTTCGGCACCCGCACGTTGTCGTAGTACACCTCGTTGGTGCGCCAGCCGGCCAGCGTCCAAAGAGGGCGGATCGTGATGCCCGGACTCTTCAAATCGACGATGAACAACGAGACTCCGCGATGCTTGGGCGCCTCGGGATCGGTGCGTGCCCCCAACCAGTGGTAGTCGGAGAAGTGACAATGCGTATTGAAGGTCTTCATGCCGTTGATCACGTACTCGTCGCCATCCTCGACCGCGCGAATGTCGAGGGCAGCCAGGTCAGAGCCGGCCTGCGGCTCGGTGTAGCCCAGGGCAAATTCGATCTCTCCGCGCGCGATCCGCGGCAGATACTCCTGCTTTTGCTCCTCATTGCCGAAGCGCAGGATCGTTGGGCCGGCCATTCCAGCGCCGACCATTCCGGCCCGCAGCCCATGGTAGGACATCTCGTCGGCGATGATGAGCTGGTCGACGTGGGTTGACTCCAGACCGCCATACTGCTTCGGCCAGGTGGGGGTGAGCCAGCCACGGGCGCCGGCCTTCTTGAAGAACTCGCGCGACGCGGGACCCCAGCCGTGGTTCCAGAAGGTCTCCTCATAAACCTCCGGCGTGCGATGTTCGAGACAGAAGCCGCGCACCTCTTCACGCAGGCGCTGCTGCCCGTCGGTAAGCTTGAAATCCATTTGCTGCTCCCTACATTCCAAGCGCCCGCGCGAGGGCGCCGTACTGGTAACTCGATCCGCCGTAGGCGATGGCGGCCGCGTTCACCCGCCTGAAGAAGAGCGTCAGGTCGTGTTCGGTGATGAAGCCCACGCCACCATGGACCTGATGCGCTCGCGATAGCATGCGTAGGGCCGCTTCGCTCACCCAACCCTTGGCCATCGCCACCTCCCGGGCAGAGGGCAATCCTTCGCTAAGCCGCCATGCAGCCTGATAGCTCAGAAAGCGCGCGCCGTCGAGGTCGGTGGCGATGTTCGCGCAGTGGTGTTGCACGGCCTGAAAGGCTCCCACGGGCTGTCCGAACTGCACCCGGCTGCTCACGTGTTCGACGCTCAGCTTGAGAGCAACCTGGCCAGCACCGACCATCTGAAGGCATTCGGCCACAGCAGCCCGCGCCAGCGCCTTCTCGATCACGGGCCGCGCTCCGTTGAGCTCGCCCAGGACGTTGCCCCGCGGCACACGCACGCCGTGAAAAGACAGCTCGCAGAGCTTGGCGTCATCGATCGGCTTGAGCAGGGTGCTGGCGAGCCCAGGAGAACTTCTGTCGACTAGCAGTATGCTGAGGCCGCCGTCCTCGCCCGGCGCAGAGCGCACGACGGTGAGGATGATGTCGGCCAGATGGGCGTACGGAACGAAGAGCTTCACGCCATTCAAAACGTAGCCCTCGGGATCAGGCTCGGCGGTCATGGTGATGTCGTCCGGATCGTAGGCGGCACCGGTCTCTAACAAGGCCATGGTAAGGATCAGCTCGCCTGCGGAGACGCGCGGCAGCAGCGAGACCTTCTGTGCCTCCGTGCCGCCGTCGAGGATCGGGTAGCCGCCCAGTAAGACGGTGGAGCAGAAAGGGCTGGGGAGGAGGGCACGGCCCATCTCCTCCAGAACTACCGCCAGATCGAGAAAACTGAAGTCAGCGCCACCATACTGCTCAGGAAAGGGCAGGCCGAGCCAACCCAGCTCGGCCATTCGAGTCCAGTGGTCCGGCGAATGGCCTTGCGGCGTCTCGAGCAGCTCACGGACCAGGGTCTTTGAGCATTCCTTCTCGAAGAACCGCCGGGCGGTCTCCTTGAGCATTTGCTGGTCGTCGCTTAGCGCCAGGTCCATAGGTCTTCACACCTCCCAGTTGCTGATCCATCCCCCTCCCCCGGCGCATGCGCGCGGCGGAGAGAAGCGGCTGGTTTTAGAGGTCAACGCAGGTCCGCCGTTAGGCGTCCATACAGAGCGTTCCCAGGTAGATCTCCTGGACTTTGACCGACTCCTCAAGCTCTCTTCCGGTTCCCTCCAGGACCGTCTTCCCGTCGTCCAACACGTACGCGCGGTCGCAGACGGCCATGGCCTTTTCCGCGAATTGCTCCGCGATTAGGATGGCCATCCCACGCTCGCGCAAAGTGGCAATCACGTCGTATACCTCGTCCACCACCAGCGGAGCCAGACCGTGCGAGGGCTCGTCGAGTATCATGAGCTGCGGCTTGGCCATCAGTGCCTGACCGATAGCCAGCATTCTCTGCTCGCCGCCGCTTAGCATCGCCGCCGGGCGCTTGATCAGCCTCTGCAGGCGGGGGAAGAGCTCGAGGATGCCGTCGATCTCGTCGCCGATTTCTTGCTTGGATACGCGGCGCCGGTAGGCACCCAGCATGAGGTTTTCAAAGACCGTCTGGCCAAGGAAGGTGCTCTTACCCTCCCGTACGTGGATGAGGCCGTGGCCGACGATCTTGTGTGGGCGAAGGTTTTGGATGTCCCTGCCCGCGAACTCGATGCTGCCAGCGGTGGCAGTTATCAGCCCCGAGATCGTTCTGATGAGCGTGGTCTTGCCAGTCCCATTCCGACCGAGAAGCACTACGGTCTCTCGGTCGCCAACCTCTAGGCTGATGCCGTGCAGGACTTTTATGGGACCGTAGCCAGCGTGAACGTCAGTCACTCTTAGCATGTGATTTCACCCGTCATCTCGCTGCCCACCCCGTCTTTGCGTGGACGCTTTGCGCCGAGATAGATCTCCTTGACGCGCGGGTTCTCCACGACCTGCGCGGGCGGGCCCTCGGCGATCAGTTGCCCGTACTCCAGCACCAGCAGGGAGTCCGCGATGCTGGTTACCAAACCCACGTTGTGCTCGACCAGCATCAGGGTGGTGCCCGCATCCCGAATCGAACGCATCACGTCGAGCAGTTTCTGGATCTGATGGCGATCAAGTCCAGAGGCCGGCTCGTCGAGCAGCAACAGGTGTGGCTCCAGCATGAGGGCCCTCGCCAACTCTACCATGCGAAGGTCGGCGTGCGTCAGATCCTCGGCCTTCCTGCCGGCCTGATCGGCCAGACCGACCAGCGTCAGGGCGCGCAGCGCTCTTTCGCGAGCATCGTTTTCCTCTCGGTTTGACCGAGGCAGTCTGAGGACCGACTCGAAAGCGGTGGCTTTGCAGAACGTGGCGTGACCAACCATGACGTTGTCCAGCACGCTCATGCGCCCGCAAACACGGGGGACCTGAAACGTGCGAGCGACACCCAGGCGGGCCAGGGAGTGCGTGGATAAGCTCGAGCGCTGCCGTCCGAGCACGACGAAGGACCCCGAGCTCGGCTTGTAGTAACGGTTGATGAGATTCAGGAGAGTGGTCTTGCCCGAGCCGTTCGGACCAATGACCCCGTAGCAGAGGCCGGGCTTAATCTCGAAGTCGACCGCGTCCACGGCGGTGAGGCCACCGAAGGTCTTGGTCAGCTTGTCGGCCGTCAAGAGCGGGCCAGAGTGCGCTTCTCTCAGCTTGGGCGGCGTCTGCATGGTGCGGATTGGCTGCGTGGGCTTGACCTGTCCTTTGCGGCGGCGCGATTGGAGCGTCTCGATTCCGACAGACAGACCATCCGGCAGCACCCACATGAAGGCCAGCAGCACGCCCCCCCAGACCAGGAGTTGCCAATCGACCAGCGGTTGCAGGGCGATCGGCAGCCCCACGATCAAGATCGCTCCAATCACGGGGCCCCACAGCGTGGCGTATCCGCCGATCACCGTTCCCAGTAGGATGAGCAGCACGAGGTTGAAGGTGAACATGCTTTCGGTCAGATAGCCGCTAAATCCGGCTAGCAGGGCTCCCGCAAAGCCGATGGGAAGGGAGCTGACCACGAAGGCAAGCGCTTTTGTTTGAAAGGTGGAGATGCCGATGGACTCGGATGCGACCTCGTTGTCGGACATGAGCTGAAAACGCCGGCCATGCTGGGACACGATGAGGTTGCGTCCCAGCCAGAAGGCGGCCACAGCGGTGGCCAGAGCCAGCAGATACTGCCATTGGGGCGTTATCGTGAAAGGCCCGAGGGTCGGCATGGGAATTCCCGAAAGCCCCTCCCATCCGCCGGTGACGCTGGGGAAGGACAGGATCATTTCCTGTACCAGAAGCACCAGCATGATGGTGAGTACGGCCAGTTGGAACAGAGTGAGCCGCAGGGCCGGGAGGGTGGTGATGAAGGCGACCACGGCCACCGCCACCAGCGCAAACACGCTCGCGAGCCAGAAGGAGATATGGTAGTCGCGTGACAGTATCCCGGCCACATAGCCGCCGACAGCAAAGAGGGCCACCGGCGCAAACGAGACCTGACCGGCGTATCCCTGAAGAATATTTGACCCCATTATCACCAGGTAGTATATGAACACACTGGTGAACAAGGTGAGATAGTAGGGGTTGGATACTTTCAAAGGAACAAGAGCCGTCACCACCAGCAAACAGAAGAGAATCCAAAAGGGGGCTGTGGGACGTCGTGCGCCTAGCAATCTGGTCAGCATGTTTTGCCTACACCCTCCGGGCGATTGTGCGTCCGTAGATGCCAAAGGGCCGTACAATCAGCACTACGGCGAGCAGGACGAAAATCATCGCCTCGCGGTACTTCCCGCCGGTAACAAGCATGCCGAGGCTCAGGACAGCACCGACGATCCAACCACCCAGGAGGGCTCCTTTGATGCTACCGAAGCCACCAATCGTCAACGCGACAAACGATATGAGAAGCAAGTCGACGCCGGCGGCGTAGTAGGCCGAGGCCAGCGGAGCGACCAGAAAGCCGCCGAGACCGGATAGAGCGCCGCCGAGTCCCCATGCTATTAGCCTGACCGCCCCGGTGTTGATACCCCGCAACTCGGCCAGTTCTTTGTCTTCGAACGTGGAGCGCAGCGCATTGCCTATCTTTGTTTTGTCCACCACAAAGTAGTAGGCAACCACCGTCAGCAGGGCAACGGCCGCCGCCAGTATGAACTGGGGGTGGATGCTCACGGCGCCGATCTTCAACAGGCCGAGATTCAGGTACTGCGGGAATACCAGCGGTGCGCTGCCCCAGATGAACTTGGCGGCCTCACGAAGAAGGACGGCGAAGCCGAAGGTTGTGACGAAGAATCCGAGGTGACCTTTCGCCTTGGCGATGGGCCTGATGGCCACCCGTTCTTCTAGGATCCCAAGGACGGCCGTGAGCAGAACGGCCACCACGAGCGCCACCCAGGGGGGTAAGCCCCACACGGCATACACGGTGTAGCCCGACAGGATCCCCACGGTGACCAGGTCGCCCTGAGCGAAGTTCAAGACGGACGTGGCGTTGTACACGATAACGAAACCCATCGCTATGAAGGCATATATGCTGCCAGTAGACAGACCCCGGATCAACGCATCAAGGACAAGATCGCTGCTCATCCTCGCATCCCCCTCGCTATCACTACTCGAACTCTTTGAACGCCGACTCGACACGTGGGCTGTCCCGACCGGGGTTGTGGTTCTGTCAGCCTGTTCAGTGAGCGGTCACGGAGCACTCCAGGCGCTTGTGGACAGTTGCGCGCCGGGCTCTCGCTGCCTCGGACAGCGAGAGCCGGCAAGTGAGCTTACCGCGACGCCTCCAGCTTGAAGTAGTCGTGATAAGTGGGGAACACCTTAACCATAGTCAATCCCTCGAGCGGGGTGGCATCGTGCTGTTTCGCAGACAGCCGGAAGGGATAGGACTCCCCGATCAGCGGCCCGCGAAACTCGCTCATCGACTCAAGGGTCTTGGTCAACTCGGGACCACTGGTGCTGCCTGTCTTCTCGATGGCTGCCTTCAGGAGCCAAAGCGAGTCGTACGCGAGCATGGGGACGGTGAGGTTTCCAGTTACAGGCTTGGGTAACTTGGACTTCCACTTCTTGACGAAGTCCAGGGTCTTCTGCGAAACGTTGCCACTGGAATCGGCTACGGCAAAGCGCGAGCTGAGCATGGCGAAGTTCTTTGCCACGGGCAGGGCCTGCAGTTTGTCCCAGTCAGCGTAGCTGAACTGCATGTTCCCCACGACAGGAATGTTCCAGCCCATGGTATTGAGGTTGTTGATGAAGGTATTGAAGATGGGACCACGCTGGCCGAAGAACAGGACCTCGGCGCCCTTGGATTGCTCGAGCTTGAGCTGCGTCGTCAGGTCGAGGTCGGTGAGAGCGAACTGCTGGATATCCAGAGGCTGTGGAACACCCAATTCCTTCAGCGCCGCCGTGAGCTCGTCGGATTCCATCTTGCCATAGGCGGTGTTGTCCACCAGCATGGCGACCTTGGTCTTGCCGAGGGTCTTGACGATATACTTCGCAATCTCCCGGCTTTCGTTGAGGCTCGTGGTGCCGGTCGTGAAGTGGTATGGGTATTTGGCCGGGTCCTCGTAGATCGAGGCGTAGACCATGTAGGCCTGGAAATTCACCTTCTTCTCTTGCGTCAGCAGCGTCGCCGTGCCAAGAGTGCTGGAAGGATTTAGCTGGAGGATGACGTCTGCCTTGTCCACATACAACAGCTTCTTGACGTTGTCCTGTGCCTTGGTCACATCACCCTGGTCGTCGTAGGAGATCACCTGAACCGGGCGGCCCATGATTCCGCCCGCGGCGTTGATGTCGTCGACCGCCGCGTCGTAGCCGGCCTTTCCACCAAGCCCGGCGTCGGGGTTGACTGTCAGGTCATAGGTCCAGCCGAATTTGATCGGGTCTCCGGTGGGGGCGACGGGTTTTGCCGAGGTTGCGGCTGACGGTTTGGTCGTCGGCGCGGTCGTGGTCGCGGGTGTCGTCGCAGGCGCTGCCGATTGCGTGCAAGCAGTGACCGCTGTCAAAATGGCGGTCACCAGCACTAGAGCGATGAATCTCACTGTCGATGCCGATCGTCTCATTGGCCTCCTCCTGTTACTCCGTATCTCATCCGCGAAAAATACCCTGTCCATTCACAGAGGCTTGCTGTCCCGGGTATACCGCTCCGCACCGGGAGCGACTCTGCCCAGCCGCACCGACGCGATTACGTCATCCCTCACCTCCAGCACTCGGATCGCGAGCCCGGCATAGATTTCTTTTCCACCAAGGTTCAGGGGAGGCCGTAGATGATCACACCACAAACGAACCGTCCCGGATGGCCTCCCTGGTTGTGGCTCAGTCCGAGGCGCGCGTTCCGCACCTGGCGCGATGGCTCGGCTTTCCCTTGAAGTTGTTTGTAGATCTCATAGGCTTCGCGGCAGCCGCTGGCGCCCACTGGATGGCCGAAGGACTTCAGCCCACCACTGATGTTCACCGGCATCTCGCCGTCGTGGTAGTAGGCGCGGCTTTCGGTGAACTCTTTCTGGTATTGCCCACGTTCGCAAAGCGACAGATGCTCGGAGGCCAGGAGCTCAGCAATCGAGAAGCAGTCGTGCAGCTCCACAAGATCGAGCTCATTTCGAGGATTCTTGATGCCCGCTTCACGATAGGCCTGGTTAGCCGCGGCCTCGGTCGCATCCCAGGTGGTGAGATCGAAATCGTCCATCTCCTTGCCCCAGCCCGGGGTTGCCACCAGGCCCATGCCCTTGATGGTGACGTAGTCGTCCCGGTAGCGCTTGGCCTGATCGGCTGGCACAAGGATCGCCGCTGCTGCACCGTCTGTTACTCCGCAACAATCAAACAGCCCCAGGGGCCAGGCGACCATCGGGGCCGCCATGACTTGCTCCACGGTTACTTCTTTTTTGAGGTGCGCTCTCGGGTTGCGGGCGCCGTAGTAGTGGCTCTTTACCGAAATCTCCGCCAACAGCCTCTTGCCTTGCTCGGGCGACAGATGATGCTTGTCAAAGTAGGCTGTGGCCGCCATGGCGTACCGCGCGGGAGAGGTGCCGCCGTAGGCATACACGGGGTCCCATTTGCCCGGGTATTGCGCGCCCAGACCACCGTAGCCCGAGTCCTTGATCTTCTCAACGCCGATGGCGAGCACGATGTCGTATGCTTTGGCGGCCACGCCGTAGACAGCACCTCTAACGGCCTCCTGGCCCGTCGCACAGAGATTCTCCACCCTGGTAACAGGGATGGATGTCTGAAGCACTTGCGATAACAACAGTCCGGAGGGGGGACCGCCGCCCATTTGAGATCCCATCACAGTGCCTAACCACGCAGCCTGAATATCGCCTATGGTTATGCCGGCATCGCGGCAAGCTTCGCTGACCGCCTCCTGAATTAAATCGTCGACGCCGGTGCCCCAGCGCTCTCCGAAATGCGAGCAGCCCATCCCGACGATCGCGACCTTATCCTTAAGCCCTTCTGTCACTTCTCATCTCCGTTCTCGAGCGATCTCGCCGGTTTGCACTTCCAGAAGTAGTTGTGGAGACCCGAGCCAGAGTGAATTCTCCGAAAGGTCAGCTCCATTGGCATGCCGGGCCTGATTTCCGCCGGGTTTCGATCCGTCATCTGGCTGAAAAACCTCCCGCCTCCCTCGAGGTTGACGGCGGCCAGAACATTGGGCGGATCTACAACCGGGGACCTTTCGTCAATACTGAAGGTGACCAGTGTCCCCTTCTTGTCGGCGAGCGGAACGTCGATCAATTCCTTCTCTTCAGCTCGGCAGTACATGCAGTACTTCTGCTTCGGAAACTGCACCTTTCCGCACCTGCCACACTTATGTCCATGCAGCCTGTAGGTGTGCTTTCGTTCGCGCCACATGTTGGTGAGCGCCGCCCTGGGGGGGGGCTCGAAACTGGGCTCAAACTCCATGAGCTGCCGGAACTTGATGTAGCGGCCGTAGCTGTCCAGCATCATCTTCGAGGCGACGTGTCTTCGAATCCCCAGCCTGTCTCGTAGCTGACCGATCCCCTCGCCGACGCGAAAGGACCAGGCCTCGGCGCCGTCCCCGTAATTGGCTAGCAGTATTCGGTCTCCGATCTCGCTCTCCTCGAGCGCGCCGACCAACATCATGGGGACCGCAGCCGCCCCGGTATGGCCGACGGTCAGCGCGAGCGAGTTCTGCAACTGGCGCGGCTCCAGACGCAGGGCTTTGGCCATGCTGCGCTGGTCACCGCCTACGGTGGGAAATACAACCTTGGCGAAGTCGCCGATGCCTCGATTGCTGACCTGCACTAGCGCTGAAACGACTTTCTGGAGGTGAGGGCCGTAACCTTCTTCGCGTATAAACCGATCCTCCCAGGACTTGACCCACCTGTCGTTGTCCAATCTCCAGTTATCGATGAACTCGCTGCTGGTGAAGCAGTTCCTCTCGATTTCCACGGCCGCGTTGTCTTTTCCGATGAGAAAGGCTACAGCACCGTCGCCCAGTATCGGCTCATAAGTCGAGTCGGGGTACGGGATGCGACAATCGGCCACAACCACCAGCACACGATCCGTGGTCCCGGCTTCGACGGTATCCAGGGCCATCTTGAGAGCTAAGGTCCCGGATCTCAGCGAGTTGCCGATGTCCGCTGTGACGATCTCCTCCCGAAGATCCAGCGCAGCTGCCATGATGCTCGCTGCCTGCTTTTCCTTGAAAGGAAACGTGGTGGAAGCGAAGTACAGGGCGCCGATGGAGGCCTTCTCCAAGCCTCTGAGGCAGTCCCTCGCCGCCTCAACGCCCATCGTCAGACTGTCTTCGTCGAAGTTCGCGACAGCTTTTTCGCCCGCGCCTGAGCCTCCCCAGATCTGAGCGAGGGTCGCTCGGCTCAGCCTGTAGATTGGAACATAAGCGCCATACGAGACTATGCCTGCCATATTCCGCGCGCCTCCAGAGCGAGATCGGGGAACTTCTAGGACGAACCGTCCCCACTCGTGCAAACGGACGTTAACTACCTGGTTCCCGCGGGGCCACGTTCATGTGGCCTGCTGGCACAGTTTCCGCAAAAAACTGCTCCAGAGCTTCAACAGTCCATACGCCTTCTTCCTCTGTCTTGACGGCTACCTTCTCCGGGGTGGGCTCCGAATAGAGGCCGACCTTTCCGCCTTCGACGAGGAAGACCCTGCCGCTGAAGTTGACCGCACCATCGGACGCCAGGAAGACAACCAGCGGAGCCACCTGCTCTGGTTTGGGCATGCTCTTGAGCTGCTGTTCTGCCTGTTGCTGTGTGATGAGCCCTTGCTCAACCCTTCTCTGCATGCTCGCTTTAACTTCATCCGTGAGCGTCATCCTGGTCGCCGCGATTGGAGCGAAACAGTTGGCCGTCACCCCGTACTTTCCCATTTCGAGGGCGATGGCCTTGGTGAGGCTAACGACACCGCCTTTCGCGGCGCCGTAATTCGCATGGCCTAACGTTCCCAGCCAGGCCGCGGAAGTGACGTTGACGATCCGCCCGTACTTCTGCTCGCGCATCTTAAGACAGGCGTGCCGGCAAGTGTTGAAGGTCCCCGTGAGGTGAACGCTGATCACCGCGTTCCATTCATCCGCGGACATGTTCCAGATCATCCTGTCGCGCAGGTTGCCGTGCAGATTGACCAAGATGTCTATGCTGCCAAAACTGTCCACGCAGGCCCCAATGAGTCGCTCGGCGGCGGCAAAGTCGGAAATCGACTCGTAGTTGGCAATGGCGGCACCGCCCCGTCGCTTGATCTCGTCAACCACCAGATCAACCGGCGCGGTACTACAACCGCTGCCGTCTCGCGCTGCGCCAACGTCACTGACCACAACATTGGCACCCGCGGCGGCCAACGCCAGGCATACGTGGGAGCCGATGCCCCCGGCACCTCCTGTGACCACCGCGTTCTTGCCCTTTAGCCTCTCATCCATGTTTCGACTTCCCCTCTTACTGGTGCATCCGCCAAGTCTAATCGACATTCGTAGTGGCGGACCGCCGTGTCCGCCAGAGGTGGGGCGGGGGCGCGCCCTACCCCACCCCCCGGCGGACAGAGCCGTCCGCCGCTACGAAAACGTAAGGGACTTGGTGGATCCACCACTTACTGCATTGTTCCGTAAGTCAGTACCACACTGCGGAGACGGCGCAGTTGGACCGCCACCCCAGACCGCCGCGGTTTCCGAAACCGCAGCGGTCTTCTCAGACAGGATGCCGGACTTGAGGAACGACGCACTTACTACGTGCTCAGTAGATCTCGTACACGTTTCCGGCCAGCGCCTTGCCAACCCGGGGACTCGTCGATTTCATTTCCGGGCAGTCCCCTGATCCCGCACCAGTCAACCCTACATTGGTATGAAGGGACCTACATGGTGCTCGATGCAAACAAACGTCTCGAAGGTGCGCAGTCCTTCGATTCTGGCGAAATCGTCTTTCAGGAATGTCATGAGGGCTTCGTTGCTGCGAAACAAGCCAAGTGCCGCCAGGTTCCATCGCCCGGTGATGGTGGAGAGCCAGGTGATCTGGCGACAGCGCGTCAACAGATGGACGGCGTCGCTCACCTTGTTCGGCGCCACCTCGCAGGTGAAGAGCACTACGAGCAGAGGACCAACCTTCTTCGGATCTACGCGGGCGGTCAAATGCAAGACGCCCGTCTGGATCATCTTCTGAATCCTCTGGCTGGCGGTCGTTGGACTAATGTTCAGCTGCGCGGCCAACGTCCTGCTACTCTGTCCAGCATCGAGCTCCAGCAGATGGATCAGCTTCTTATCCAGGCTATCCAGTTCGTAGATTACCTTGCCATCCTGGGTTACCAGTTTGTCCATTGTGCAGCTCCGTTCCCACGAAAGCTCCGAGCGGGCCACCTTGAAGCATAATAACTGGACACATGCGCACTATTAGGACGATTACACCATCAGACCAGTGGTCCACTGTTCAGAGCGAAGTGATTATCGCACTAGCGTTTAGATTTGTCAAGAGTGGGATTGATCCTATCGACATATGACCATGCGAGGTGCAGGGATGGCGTACAATTGACCTATCGGGAAGGATGTGCGTGATCCAAGTATTCCGTAAGTCCGGCGTACAGGAAGGCACCCGGCGATTAGAAACCACGGGCTACGTAGGCGATATCCGCCTGCGCGGATTGGGCCGGGTGCGGACGCGACCATTCGTGGTGGAATGGGGAGTCCGCGGAGGTGGAGTTGACTGGGCTAGCCTGCGGTTTCAAACCGCTGGGCGCCCCGGAGAACGCGCAAGCCTTGGGCGAGGGGATGATGGCGTAGGCTAGCTAGGGCGGCCCAGCTAGGTGCGTCGTTCCTTAAGTGCGTCGTTCCGTAAGTCAGCACCACACTGCGGAGACGGCGCAGTTGGACCGCCGCCGCAGACCGCCGCGGTTTCCGAAACCGCAGCGGTCTTGTCCGACAGCATGCCGGACTTGTGGAACGTCGCATTAAGCGAGGCACCCGATTGGGCAAGACCGCAGCTCGCCGCGGAAGGACCGCGACGAACTGCGGTCTTGGGAGGATTGCGCCGGCGCGCCTAGATCGGTATGAACGGACCCACGTGCTGCTCGATGCAAACGAATGTCTCGAAGGTGCGCAGTCCTTCGATTCTGGCCAAATCGTCTTTCAGGAACGTCGTGAGCGCCTCGTTGTTGCGAAAGGAGCCACGCGCCATCAAGTTCCACCGCCCGGTGATGGTGGAGAGCCAGGTGATCTGGCGGCAGCGCGTCAACAGCTGGACGGCATCGCTCACCTTGTTCGGCGCCACCTCGCATACAAAGACGACGACTAGCTGGAGACCGATCTTCTGAGCGTCCACGCGCGCGGTCAAATGCAAGACGCCCGCCTGGATCATCTTCTGAATCCTCTGACTGGCGGTCGTGGGGCTGATGTTGAGCTGTGTGGCCAATGTCCTGCTGCTCTGGCCAGCATCGAGCTCCAGCAGATGAATCAGCTTCTTGTCCAGGCTATCCAGCTCGTAGATCACCTTGCCGTCCAGGGTTACCAGTTTGTCCATCGTATAGCTCCGTTCTTCCGTTCTGGGTGGTGCGGCGCATGCCTGTTGGACAGATGTGAGCTGTCCGCCCTCATTATAGCCGAGTTGGCCCAGCTTTTCGCGGGCATGTTGAACAGCGCCGCCGAAGACCTGCCCGAACATAATCGCGACGGCGTGGAGCGATGCGTGCAAGGCGTGTCGATCAAATAATCGCACGAAACCACAGTCGTGGACGCAGCGGTGTCTCGACAAAACTGCCGTAATGCCCACTCAGGAGCCTGGAGCCTGGACGCATGACCGCAGTATGTGCATCCTGTGGCTGCTATAGCGTCGAGACTGTGCAGATGCAGCATCTTCGCGTCGATCGAGCGTCATCTGTCGACTTGTGCGGGAAACCTATTGACAGATGACCATCGGTCGTGTATCATGGCTGCGTTCGCGTCCAGTTGACTTGTCAAAGGGAGATGTGTAGGTTTGGTACTAGACACTTCTGCTAGACTTGGGGGGCAGCATGGCTCAACCAGAAGCTAACGACCTTAGAAGTGCGGAGTCTCAGTACGAGGCTCAGGTTCAGAAGTTTATTCAGGCGCATCCTGAGTTGTCGCCTGCTTATACGACCGTCTCTGGACTGCCGGTGAAGCGCCTGTACGGGCCGAGTGATATTGAGGCGCAGGACTACCTCAAGGATATCGGCTTTCCGGGACAGTATCCGTACACGCGGGGTTCCTCTCTGGACGGCTATCGTACGAGAGCCTGGAAGCTGCAGCCGCTGGTCGGTTTCAATACGTGTGAGGAGACGAACGCGCGTTGGCGCTACCTGATCTCGCAGGGAGCCACGGGCCTTGTTCTGGACGGCGGTCCCCCAACCTCATGCGAAGGAATCGATAGGGGGCAGACCTGCTACGAAAGCGACGACGAACGCGCCGAGGGATACGGGCATTGCGGTCTCGCCATCGAGACATTGGCCGATTGGAAAACGCTCTTCGAAGGCGTCGACCCGAGCACGGTCAACATGAATCTCCTATCTCACCAGAGCGTCCAATTGGCTATGTACCTGGCCCTGGCCGAAGAGAGGCAGATAGATAAGAGCAAGCTCAGAGGTACGCACGAGGCAATCACGTACGGTCTCAGCGATGGAGAGGAAGATCGGCGCGAACAACTCGACGAGATCGAATACTGCGTGAAGAACTTGCCCTTATGGAACGTGACAACCTTCAAGGCAAGGAATATTCGCGACGGCGGCTGCACTGCCCCGCAGGAGATCGCCATCAATCTTGCCATGGCCGTTGACGCGGCGCGTGCCCTGGCGGAAGAGCGGGGACTGGCCGTCGACCAGGTTGCGCCGAAGTTCGGGTTCATGTTCTGTTGCCACATGGATTTCCTGGAAGAGGTAGCCAAGCTTCGGGCAGCACGAAGGATGTGGGCCAGGATCAGCAAGGAGTACCTCAGCTCGAAGGATCCCCGTTCGCAAATACTGCGGTTTCACGTCCAGACCGCTGGCTCCGTGCTCACGCGAGAACAGCCGCTGAACAACATCGCGCGAGCTGCCATCCAGGGTCTCGCCGCGATCATGGGTGGGGCGCAGTCGCTCCACTTGTGTCCCATGGACGAAGCTTATACGATTCCAACCGAGTTCTCCACGCTTCTCTCCCTGCGTGTTCAGCAAATACTCGCCCATGAAACCGGCGTCATGAGTGTTTGTGACCCGATGGGCGGCTCCTACTGTATAGAGACGTTGACCAACCAACTCGAGGAGCAGGCTCAGGAATTCCTGAACGAGATCGAGAAGAGGGGCGGTGAGTGCAAGGCGCGCTCGTGGATCATCGGTCAGGTCAATTCATCAGCGTATGAATACCGGAAGAAGATTGAATCGGGAGAACGGATCATCGTGGGGGTCAACGAGTTCAAGGAGGGCGACTACACCTACCCCTTCCCGCTAACCGAGTACAGTCGGGTAGCCGCGGAAAAGCGCGTGTCCAACCTTCAGAGGGTCCGCGAGGAGCGGGACAGCAGCAAGGTCGAAGCCGCGAAGGAGAAACTCACGCGCGCCTTTGGAAGTAAAGAGAACATCATCCCCCACATGGTAGAAGCGGCCAGGGCCAACCTGAGCGCGGGCGAGATCCACAAGTGTCGCGTCGCCGCAGTTGGCGAAAGAGCTTGCTACTCAGAGGTTTGCTATGAGCGATAAGCACTCCGCCAAGACGAGGATACTGTTCAGCGCAGATGAGACCGGTCATTCTATGGGTTATCACGTCATAGCCAGCGCCCTCACCGAGGCGGGCCTGGAGGTGGTCCTGGCAGGTCCACAGATACCCCGCGAGATCGCCGAGGCCGCCATCCAGGAGGACGTGGACATCATTGCCTATAGGATCATGGCGGCTCATGCACCAACGGTTGTCTCCCGGCTGCTCGCGACGCTAAAGGCGCGCGGGGCGGAGGATATCCCCATCGTCGTAGGCGGGGCGCTGCTGCCCCCGGAAGTGGAGCAACTGAAAGCGATGGGTATCTCGGGGATTTTCCCGACCGGCTCCCCATTGCCTGCCGTGGTACAGTATTTCAGGGATTTATCGATGAAGATGCCCGAGAAGGTAGGTCCACCCGGTGCATGACGGACGGACCGGTGCTGTGAAGAACTCCCTCTATCTTGCATTAGATTCAGAATAGCGAGGTGGGGCAACGATGAGAGTGGGAATCATCGGCGTAGGGTTGCTACCCTGGAAGGTCAGATATCCGAACAAGACATACTATGAGCTGGCGGCGGAAGCCGTACGGAAGGCGCTGGACGATGCCGGGATCGGCAAAGACAGGGTCGACAACGTTGTCTACGGTCTGGCCGACGTGTACACCATGGCCATACGGCAAGCCTGTGCCTCGACCATAATCCAGGACTACATAGGCATGGCCGGCAAGTCCTCTCTAACGGTACACGGCGGCGCCGCCACGGGCGCGTTGGCGGTCAAGACAGCCTATGCCGAGATAGCGTCTGGCATGTCTGAGGTATCGCTTGTCGTTGGCACGGGCAAGGGCATGGACCTGATCGATCCCGAGACGGGTAAACGCTCGTTGGGATTTCTGAAATCCATCACCTTCGATCTTGACACAACCTGGGATCAGCCGGTTGAGCCGGGGGCCACTCATTTCGCGTTCGTGGTTCAAGCGCACATCGACAAGTATGGCGGTCCGACCGAGGAGCAAATGGCCAAGGTCTCGGTCAAGAACCATGGCAACGCCCTGGACAACCCTCTGGCCCAGAGCGGCATCAAGCTCACCGTGGAAGAGGTGCTCAAATCACCGCGCATGTCAGGGCCGGCCAAGTTCTATGACAGTTGCCTGTACAGCGAGGGTGCCGCTGCTCTGGTTCTGGCCAACGAGAAGATTGCCCGGGAGATCGGCCGCAAAGTGGTGTGGATCGAGGGCGTCGGAAGCAGCAACAAACGCAGCTCACTTCCAGACTGGGATGACCTGGGAGGGATACCTTGCCAGTACATCGCCACCCAGAAGGCCTATCGGATGGCCCGAATCAAGGATCCTCTCAACGAGCTTGACGTGATCGAGCTGCACGACCTCCAGACCGGCATCGAGATCATGAGCTATGAGGAGCTGGGGCTCTGCGCCAGGGGCGAAGGCGGCAGGTTGATCGACGAGGGGGTAACAGAACGAACAGGAAGACTACCCGTCAACCCGTCTGGCGGCATGATCGGGTGTGGACACGTCGCCGGGCCATCCGGCATCTCTCGCGTCGGCGAGGTAGCGCTCCAGTTGCGTGGCGAGGCTGGCAAACGCCAGGTCAAGATAGCGCATGGGCGTGGACTGACCGCCTGCATAGGCGGACCGGGGGTCTCCCAGGCCTGTTCGATCGTATTGGGGGTGTAGCATGTCGGATGAGACGCGAATCCTCGAAGTCCAAATCAAGGATGAGTTTCATTTCAAATTCAGTCATGGTGGCGCCTCCCGGTTCTTCATCGAGCTGTCGGAAAACCGGAGATTCATGGGCACCCGCTGCCCCCAGTGCGGACACGTCTGGTGCCCTCCGCGGATCATCTGCTCGCGCTGTCTCAGCTCCACCGAATGGGTCGAGGTCCGCGATGAAGGAGAGGTCTTGTGTGCTGTGCCTATCCACATGTCTCTGGGCCTTGATCTGAGCCATCTGGGTTCCCCTCAAGTCTGCGCCCTAATCAAGCTCGACGGCAGCGATACCTGCTTCAAGGCCATCGTGGCGCCCAAGCTGGGCGAAACGGTCCAGAAGGGCAGCAGGGTGAGGGCGGTCTTCAAAGGAACGGTCCAGACCATCGCCGACTTCAGCTTCGAGCTGATCTAATCGAGCATCCACTCTGCACTATTACAGCAGAAAGGGCCATTAGCACGTGAAAGCGATTGACATGCACTGTCATTGGACCACAAAGACGGGCTCTTTGTGGAGGACCCCGCAAGAGATAGCGATGGCTGAAGAGCATCACAAGATCAAGATCCTCTACAAGACCGAAGAGGGAATGGCAGAGGATCTGCGCAAAGCCGACGTCAAGGCAGTCATGGATTATTCGTTTACGATGGTGTCTGACGACTACGGTGAGGTCAAGGACCTGCACGACTATGTGGGACAGTTCAAGCGGGACTATCCGGACGTGGTTCTCGGCTGGTGGGTTTCACTGGATCCGCGGAAAGATTTTACCCTGCGCGAATTCGAAAGATGCCTGAAAGATCAGGGGGCGATGGGATTCGCGTTTCAGGGAACCACGCTGGGGATGCCTCCAACGGATAGAGTTTTCAACCCGATCTACGAAATGTGCTGCGAGGCCAAGGCGCCGGTACTGATCCACGTCGGATACACCGCTGACGGAGCTGGTTTTCCCGGCGGAGGGGGCAGGATCCTGGAGCATTGCCACCCGCGCTACTTGGACGAGGTGGCGGCCAGGTTCCCGGGTCTTCAAGTGATCGCCGGTAGGACGGCCTTCCCCTGGGAGCGGGAGATGATCGCCATCATGCTGCACAAGCCCAACGTGTGGATGGACGTGCACGGCTGGCTTCCCCGCTACTTCGCACCGGAGCTCAAGTACGACATCAACCGCCGGCTGCAGGACAAGGTGACCTTCGGAGCCGACTATCCCATCTACTCCTACGATACGTTGTTCGGCGATTGGGAATCCGGCGAATACAAGCCCGAGGTACTCGAGAAGGTCTATCTAAAGAACGCCCAGCGGCTCCTGCACCTGTTGGGGCGCGATGCGTAACCCAGAAGGCGTTTGAAAAGGCGGCATATGACCAGTGCTCCGGGCAGGCTTGCTCGGACACCTTCTCAGGCTCAGGCCCACGCCGTTGAACAGAGGAGTGAGGTAATGACAGACCGAATCAGACTCGCGAGACTGTTTGAGCCCTTGAAAATTGGCCCCGTCGAACTGCGAAACAGAATCGTCTTTCCGCCGATGGTTACAGGCTATGGCACAGCGGAGGGCAAACCGACCCAGAGGTCAGTCGACTATTATGCCGAGCGCAGCCGAGGAGGAGCGGGGCTCATCATCGTAGAGGCGAGCGCTGTCGAGCCTATCACAGCCTCGCCCATCGAGCTACGCTTTTGCGCCGACGACTACGTGGAAAGTTTCACGCAGTTGGCGGCGGGGATCCACGCGGGTGGCGCCAAGGCGATCGTTCAGCTCGTCCATTCCGGAGGAATCGCGCTGAGCTACGAGGGGCTGCCGCAGCCCATAGGTCCGTCATCATTCCAGATCCCGATGCCTGGAGCGCCTGTGGCCAGGGAGATGACCGTCGCGGAAATCGAAGGCGTTGTCCGCAGCTTCGTTCAGACCGCTGGTCGAGCGGAAACTGCCGGCTTCGATGGGATCGAGTTGCACGCCGCTCACGGGTACCTGCTTTGCCAGTTCCTTTCGCCACTGACCAATAGGCGGCAGGATGCCTTCGGCGGTGACGTCGAGCGACGGGCAAAGTTCGTCGTCGAGGTAATCCAGACCATCAAGGCCCGCACTTCCAAAGGATTCCTGGTGGGCTGCAGGATCAGCGGAGACGAGTACGCCGAGGGCGGGCTAACTCTGGACATGGCGGTGGAGACAGCCCAAATTCTGGAGCGGGCGGGTGTCGATTACCTGAGCATATCGGCCGGCAGCTGGTGGGCAAAGACACCCTACGCGATGCCTCCTATCTTCCTGCGCCAGGGCTACATGGTCTACCTCGCCGACCGGATCAAGCAGACCGTGAACGTCCCCGTCATGACCGCCGGACGAATCAAGTCGCCCAGGATGGCCGAGGATATTCTCTCCGAAGGGCGAGCCGATCTCGTGGGGATGGGGCGTGCGCTGCTCGCCGATCCCGAATTGCCCAACAAGGCCTTGCAGGGAAGATTGTCTGAGATCCGACCGTGTATCGCCTGCAACATTGGCTGCTTCGATCGGGCCACGTTCGGCATGAAGGACCTGAAGTGTGCCGTCAACCCAACGGTCGGAAGGCCCGAGCTGGGTCTTCTGGAGCAGACCAGGGAACCGAAGAAGGTCCTGGTGATCGGAGGCGGCCCGGCGGGTATGACCGCGGCCATCGTCGCCGCCAAGCGCGGCCATAGTGTGGCGCTCTGGGAGCGACGCGGCACGCCTGGAGGGCAGGTAACGATCGCGGCCCTTCCGCCGAGCAAAGAGGAGTTCCTCGACATCGTTGAGCACCTCTGGAGAGAGGCTCTGAGAGCCGGAGTTGACGTGAGGCTCAATCAGACCGCCGATCTCGCCGCGGTGCGGGACTTCGGCCCCGACATTGTGATACTGGCGACCGGGAGCAAACCGGAGCGGCCCTCGATCCATGGGGTGGATGGACCGAATGTAATAACGGCCTCCGAGGTGCTGTACAGCAGGGCGCATGGGGTCGGTCAGAAGGTCGTTGTGGTTGGCGGCGGGGAAGTCGGTTGTGAAACGGCGAGTTTCCTGGCCTGGCTAGGCAAACAGGTGACCGTGCTCAAGAGGGGTCCGAAGATGGCCGACGACATGGGAATCCTGGCCCGCTCGATGCTTCTCGGCGGTCTGCGGGACGCAGGCGTGGAGATGCTGACTGGCGTCGCCTACAAGCAGATAGCGGCGGATCGCATAACCATCACTGTGCAGGGAGAAGAGCGCGCTCTGGCTTGCGATACAGTCGTCCTCGCGGCCGGATCTAAACCTGACAACCAACTGGAGGAGGCTCTGCGCAGCCTGGGCTGCCAGGTGATCCCTGTTGGAGAGGCCGTCCGGGTGGGGAACGTGCTGGATGCGGTGGAGAGTGCCTGGATCGCCGCACGCGAGATGTGAGTTTCGGAGCGGAAGATGTAGCGAGGTGACGCTGGGCGATGCAAGAAGAACAAGCGCTGCTAACCGAAGAGATACGCAAACTCATCGGCTCACCCCGAAAGACGATCACGGATCTGCCGGCGCAGGCCACCGACATAGCGCGATACTGCGAGGCGACCGGCGAGACCAACCCGCTGTTCACGGATGTCGGCTACGCTCGCGGAACCCCATACGGAGGTCCTATCGCGCCTCCCGCGTTCTACCTTGCGGCTTATATGCTTGCGCCCGGTGCATTCAAGCCTGTCCCTCCGGGCGCAACTATAGAGGAGTTACAGGAGATAGCGGACCTCCTACCAGTCAAGCGCCCTCTAGATGCAAGGCTAAAGGTGGAGTTCAAGGCACCCATCCGCCCGGAGGATGTCCTCACGCGCGAGAGCCGCATCGCCGACATAGTGGAAAGAGAAACCAAGGTGGGACGCGGTCTCTTCGTGACCATCGAAAACACCATTATCAACCAGCAGGGGCAGGAGATCTGCCGCGAGATACAGGAGTTTCTCTTTTACTGAGGTAAAGGACGGCCGCATGACGCAGTCAGGTGTTCATCAACTGTATTTCGAAGACGTGGAGGTCGGAAACCCGCTGCCTCCCCTGGAAACTGGCGTCGTAACGCAGACGAACAGCATCCGGTTCGAGGCGGCTACGGGAGTATTTGCGCCAGCGCACCACGACTTAGAGTTCGCCAGGCAAATCGGGCTGCCCAGGACGATTCTTCCGGGAAACTACTCGTTCAGCTATATCGCTCGGATGCTTACAGACTGGATAGGTCCTGAGGGCTGGCTAGCCGAGCTGGACGTGAGGTTTCGGGACGTTGGGTTGACCGGTCATCGGTTCTCCGCGGAAGGGGTGGTTACCAGGAAATACGTCGCCGACGAGCGATACTGGGTCGCGTGCGACGTCTGGTTCCGGGACTTCGACCGGGATAGCAAGGTCACCGCTGGAACATGCCTGGTGCATTTGCCATCCACGGCAGTTGGAAAGGAGGGATCACCTTGGCAGTCACGACGTGAAACCGCGTGACCGGTAGTCCTCAGGATAGGGAATTCAACGGTAAAGGGCCAAATGAGAATCGATGTGGAGGTGTTGGCAAGATGGGGTAGGTTAGGCAACGGCGCTTTGGGGAGTATCAGGACCTAGATCTTTCAACTCGGAACACACGACCCAGGACGCTTGGCTTCCTGATTTAGACGAAAGGAGCAGCGACGACAATGGCCGTAAGCATGACAGGCGCAAGGCTGGACCGTCTACCGATCTGCTCGTTCCATTACAGGCTATTGGCCCTCATCAGCGCCGGCATGTTCATCGATGCGTTTGATATCTACCTGATGGGACCCGTGCTGGCAGAGCTCGTGCGCACCAAGTGGACCACTCCCGCCGATGTCGCCACTTTCATTTCGATTACTTTTCTGGGTCTCTTTTTGGGGACTGTCGTCTCCGGCTGGCTTGGGGATCGTTTCGGCCGACGCACAACCTATCAACTCAACCTGCTTATCTTTGGGCTGGCCTCACTGGCAGCGGCGGCGGCACCCAACTACACTGTTCTACTGATCTGCCGTTTTGTAGCCGGTATCGGCTTGGGCGGGGAGATCGTGACCGGCTACGCTACCCTCGCTGAGTTCGTACCGGCACGGAACCGCGGCAATTGGCAAGGATATCTCATTACGCTCACCAACGCTGGGCTGCCCGCGTCGGCGTTCGTCGCCCTCGCCGTGATCCCGAGCCTCGGATGGCGCTGGATGTTCGTGATCCCTGGGGTCCTCGCGTTGATCGTTTGGCTCATGCGCAAGAACATGCCGGAGTCTCCCCGCTGGTGTGAGATTCACGGACGAAAGGCGGAGGCCGATGCGATTCTGACCAAGACGGAGGCCGCCGTCGAGAAAGCCACTGGCAAGTCGTTGCCTTCGCTATCCGCCGTGGTGAGCGGCGAGAGCGTCGACGGGGCTCCGGCAATGGGCCTTGGCGCGCTCTTCCGCGGCGTGCTGTTGCGGCGCGTGATCATCGGCGTGCTTCTGATGGTCTTCCTGAACTTCGGCTACACCTTCCTCACCTGGGTGCCGACCATTCTCCTCCAAAGTGGCAAAGACATCTTCAACACGCTCCTGCTAACCTCGATCATGCAACTCGGCGCCATCCCCGGCGGGCTGATCGGCGGCTGGGGTTCGGATCGCCTCGGGCGGCGGGGGGGCATCATCGCCTTTTCTGTGCTGATCACGGTGTTCGCCGTCGTCTTTGGCTTCATGAAGGATCCGATGGGCCTGGCCGTCATCGGGTTCATGGTCATCCTAGGAACCTACGCGCTCGCAGCCGTGATCTATACCTACGTACCGGAGCTGTTCCCGACTGCGGTACGGCTGCGCGGCGCCGGCACCTGCATCGCCGTGTCACGTGTCACCAACGCCATGGGACCCTACGCCGTGGCCTTCATTCTGACCACTGCGGGCGCCACCGGCGTCTTCATCGTGGTGGGCGCTGTCGTGCTCCTCAACGCCATCGTCATGGGCGCTTTCGGTGAGGAAACCCGCGGCAAGTCGCTTGAGACGATCGGCGAGGATGTGGCCGCCACGCCTCATGCGCCGCTGACCGCAAACTGACCTGAGGACGTGATCAAAGACGGCTTGGCGTTGGGCGAAACCTCGTCTGACGCCCGCCCTCATCCTACGCGAAGAGCGCGAGGCTGAGAAAGCCAGAGGCCCGCGGCAATCAACGTGGTGGCTTGGCTACCTGGAGGAAAGGAGAACAAAGGTATGGCACCTCTTGGGAATCCCGGAACGGGGGGGGCGCTGGAGGGGATCAGAGTGCTACAAGCCGGCATGATTGCCGTCGGGCCATATGCCGGAAGCCTTCTTGGAACCCTGGGGGCCGACGTCATCAGGTTGCACACACCGTTGGACTACACTACGGTGGGAGAGCCGACCAGGAATGGCAAGGGACTAATGTTCTATGCGATCAACTTCAATCAAAGGAACATTCTTCTGGACCTCCGGAACGAGGAGCACAAGGCCATAGCTCTGAAGCTGGCCGAGAGAGCGGATGTCTTCATCGAGAACTACCGACTGGGTGTGATGGATCGCGTCGGCCTCGGCTACGAAGCATTGGCACACATCAACCCGCGCATCGTCTACTGTTCGATGCCTCCTTACGGCACCAGGGGACCTCTATCCGAGCGCGGAGCGGCCGATCCGTACATGCAAGCCTTCACGGGCTTTGCCAGCACACAAGGCGTGGAAGGGTCTCAGGGCGAGGCGTTTCGATCCTACGGAATACTGGACGTAGCGGCCGCAGTGCTGGCCGCGCAAGGCATCGTGTTGGCTCTGCGCGAGCGAGAGATATCTGGACGTGGGCAGCGGGTCGTCTTCTCTCTCATGCAGACCGCCTTGAATGTGCAGGAAACACGATTCGCGGAGTACCTGGCCACGGGACAAGCTCCGACGCCCCACGGAAGCGCGGCGTCCTATTTGGTGCCCTCCCAGGCGTTTCATTGTCAGGATGGGGACTACATCTTCGTCAGCGCGCGTACTGACGAGGAGTGGTTGCATCTCGCCCAGGCTCTCGGCCGCCCGGATCTGGCACAGGACCCGCGCTTCAGCTCCAATCACGCCAGGCTCGAGAAGAGGGCGGAGCTGATCCCCATTCTGGAGGAGCTATTCGAGGCTGAGCCCAGCTTGAGCTGGTGGCTGAGGTTGCGTCGATTTAGGGTGCCCTGCGCCCTTCGAAGCAGCATCAAAGAACACATGACCAGCGAGTACCTTCGGCGCAAGGACCTGGTGCTCGAGACCGACTCGCCCGTCGGGAAGCTGAAATTCGCGGCCACTCCCATCGTGTTCAGCGAGACGAAGGCCGTGAAGCCCACGTACATTCACGATGTGGATGCCGACCGGTTGGAAATTCTGGCAGAGCTAGATCATTAGTATTCTTGATTGAGGCTGGCTGAGTGTCGGAAAGGAGGTCGAGGGATGGACGAGTTGCTATCCGGAATTCGAGTACTGGAGATTTCGCGAGGTCCAAGCAGCGCCCTATGCTCCCGTCAACTGGCGTCGCTGGGTGCTGAGGTAATCAGAGTTGACTCATTGCTCAAGAATTACCTCGAACACATCGACCCGCTCATCGATGGCCAGGGCGCCGTGTATCAAACCCTATCCTGTGGCAAGAAGAGTATCTGGCTCGACCTCGAGCGTCAGTCGGCCCAGGCCATCCTGTGCCGGCTTGCGATAAGCTCAGATGTCGTGGTCACCGACCTGCCAGATGGCGAGAGGCAACGCTATGGATTGGGACATGACCATCTCAAGAAAGACAATCCGAGCGGAGTCTACTGTTACATCGCGGATGTTGAAGATGACTGCCCGTGGGGCAGCGCCGCAACGGAGCTGGAATTGCAGGCCATGTCCGGCTTCGTGGATTGGCTGGGAGAGGCTGGTCAGGCTCCTGTGAGAGTGGGCGCCGACGTCGCGCAGTGGTCGTCGGCCAACTATGCCTTCCTGGGGATTATTTCCGCCCTTTTTCATCGTCAACGAACGCAGGTCGGCCAGATGGTAGAGACGTCGGGGCTACGGAACCTCATGGGGCAGGCCTGGTGGCTGACAAGTCTGTCCGACCCCGATCGGTGGGCGGGCTGGATCTGCAGCGGGCTGACCGATAATGCCGAGACCGGATACAAGACAGCTGATCGACCGATTATCTGGGGACTGTCATTGGGAGGACTGGAGAAGGGGAAGAAGGCTTTCCCGGAGCTCTGCCGGAGAGTAGGTCTGGAAGAGTTGCTGGATGACCCCTACTTCGTCGAACACGGGTCCCGCATGATCGGCGTGGGCAGGGACGCCCAGGAGTTCAAGCCGATCATCGAGTCGGCCTTCGAGACCAGGAGCTCAGAGGAGTTGCTCAAACTGATCGATGAGCTGGGAGGGCAGGGTGCTGTCTTCCAGGACTACGAGCAGGTAGTCAATCATCCACACATCAAGGAGCTTGGTCTGGTGTCGGAGGTCGAAGACAGCGCGTGCGCCCTGAGGGTGATCTCTTCGTGCTGGGATTTCTCCCGCTCCGGAACCCCGACCATCAGGAACAGGCCGCCCCGTGAGGGTGAGCACACCCAAGAGATTCTGAGATCGCTCGGGTACTCCGAGCAAGAGATCGACAACATGCAGTCTGAGGGAATCACGAGGTAGGAAGACTGCCAATAACGCGCTTCCTACCGATCGAATCGAAAAGGAGACCACCGTGACAACAGACAGTCGAGCACTATCGCCGGAAGCCACGCAGTTCACCACGATCCGCTATGAGAAAGATGCAGAGCAGCCACAGATTGTCTGGCTGACCTTGAACCGGCCCGACAAAAGCAACGCCATCAGCATCGGCAAGGGCTGTATGACCCAGGAGATAAAAGATGCCATGGACCTCGTGAACGAAGATGACGACGTCAAGGTCGTCATCTTCAGAGGAGAAGGGACTAACTTCTCTGCAGGATACGATCTTGACCAGGTCTACAGGGTCTACGGTGGATCACCAACATTCAAGCCCTACCAAAGACGCAGACTGCTGGTGGATGATACTCAGGTCACCGGCTACCTGAAGGCCATCAGCGAGTGCCTGAAGGTGACTGTCTGCATGATACACGGCTGGTGTATCGAGGCCGGCCTGTGGATAGGCGAGGCCTGTGACATATCGATCGCAGCGAGCAACGCGCGATTCGCCCACAGAGGCAACCGGCTCGCATTCGGTGGAATGCCTACCATGCCGCTGGAGCTTCTGGGCGGCCATACCAAGAAGCTGACCGAAATACTCATTACGGGGAGAGCCATCAGCGCCGCCGAGGCGGAGGAGATGGGAATAATCACCAGGGCCGTTCCCCCGGAAGACCTGGAGTCGGAAGTCTACAACCTGGCAAAGGCCATCTGCGTCATACCCCGTGACGCCGTCACGATGGGCAAGCTGGCAAGGCGGCATGTTCTGAACCGAGCGGGGGTCCTCAGCACCGACCTCTGCGTGGTCTACCACACGTTGGGGACCAACATCAGATACAAAGAAGACGAGACCGACCTCATGTTCATCAAGGATAGAGAGGGCGGTAAGGCTGGGGATGCATTTCGCAAGTTCCACAAGAATTTCGAGGATGCGTTGGAGAAGACTAAATACTTCAAGAGTTGCCGTCCTGAGTAGTGGCACAACGTGCGACCATCGGCAGGCAGCGTATCCGACTCGCGGAGCAAGACGAACGCGAGCCTCAGAGCTACCTCGGCTAGTTTGATCTGCTGCGTCAGACCGCGCTGGAGGAGTAGATGCATCCTGAAGCCGCCGCGGCGGCTTCAGGATGCATCGAGAAAAGACACGTCCGCCAACGAGGAGGTCATGGCATTGAGACAGGAAGATAGCCAGGAGGTTGTAATGCCAAGCATAAGTGAAAGGCTGTTCACAGACGAGGAACTCAGGCAGATGGAGACTGAGACCGTCGACCTTCTGGAGCAGGCTATCGACGATAAGGATCTCGACAGGGCAAAGAAGCTTGCCCGTCGCATGCATCGAGAGTTCTTTGCCATGCATGAAACTTATCGAGACTGGGTGGCATCGCTTCTAAGCTTCATCGAAACGCGTTTGGGAGACGATGCTGTATACGATGCGTTGCATGATTCCCTTCAGGACATGGTGAACCTGGCCGAAACCTACCGCAGGCAAGACCTTCGCCGGCGAGTGCAAATGCTTGCGGCTGGCTTCAGAGGCCACCTCGCGCCGCTGCACATCGAGGAGGGCGAAGACAAGATAACCGTTGCGATGACGCCGTGTGGTAGCGGAGGTAGAGCTATCCTCAATAAGAGCTATGACCCACCCAAGGGTTTCGTCAAGATCGAGAAGGCACACAGGATGACCTTCGGCAAGAATGACTTCCCGGTGTATTGCACTCATTGTGCTCTTCAAGACATCATACCGATGGAGGCGACTGGTTACCCCGTGTGGGTAATAGATCCTGCAGAGAAGATGGGAGAGGAGCCCTGCCGGTATCACATCTACAAGGACCCGGATAGCATACCAGCAGCGTATTACGAACGCTTCGGGCTCAAAAAGCCGAGTCCTCGAACCGGTACCAGGTAATCCGATCTCCTCGTTGTAGATCGACCGACACAACAGATCGAGGAGGTGACGCATGGTCGTCCAAGCTATCCGACAAAGAAGGAGTATCAGAGCCTTCAAGCCGAACGCCGTCCCTCGCAAGATCTTGAGCGAGATTGTCGAAACCGCGCAGCGCGCCCCGTCCTGGGCGAATACCCAGCCGTGGGAGCTTGCCATAGTTAGCGGGGACAAGCTGGAGGAGATCAGGCAGGCCTGTGTTGACAGGTTCAAATCGGCCAGGCGGCCAGAGACTGATTTCCCTTCCCCGCTCGCTTTTCCACGCGGGTTTCTCGAGCCCTATGGTGCGCGGGCCGCGGCCAAGGATCTCTTTGCAATCAAAG
The DNA here is from genome assembly GCA_004297765.1 of Chloroflexota bacterium. Lineage (GTDB taxonomy): Bacteria > Chloroflexota > Dehalococcoidia > FW602-bin16 > FW602-bin16 > FW602-bin16. Next base: position 64,761 of record SCTZ01000177.1, read on the forward strand.
GCATAGCCAGGGACGATCGTGAACGAAGAGCGTGGTGGCGACTGGAAGGCGTACGGCTATACGGAGCGCCTGCTGCCATCTTCATCTATGTCGATCGCAGCATGTACGCGCAAGATGGTCAGCTCAACGTGTACCCCTTCTTCGACTGTGGCATGCTCGCCCAGAACATCATGCTGCTGGCCAGCCAGCGTGAGCTGGGCACTGTCCCCCAGATACAGGGCGTCCTTTTCCCCGACGTTTTGAGGGAGAAGTTGGGGCTGCCGGACTCCAAGCTGATGCTGATAAGTATCGCTATCGGTTATCCGGATGAAACGGACCCTATAAATCAATATCGTTCGGAACGGGAGCCACTCGAAGTTGCGGCTAGCTGGTATGGATTCTGACGTGTTCGGTCGAGACGGCGAACAGACCATAGGCCGAGGTTGCTTGCCGGCCACTTGAATGAGGAGAGATCGAGATGACAGACGTGACGACGGTTCGCCGAGATGATCTGGCCGCAGGGCCGAAAGACAAAGCTATTCAAGCGATCAAGGCCGGGCAAAAAGAGGAAGCTATCCGGCAGATCGAGGCGATGATCCAAGAGTGGCATAGCTTACACGATAGATTGGTCGAGACGAGCAACATCTTTGCCAGCTTCATAGCTGAGAGGCTCGGGGAGGAAGCTGTCGGCGACGCCTGGCATGCCGTTGCCCACGGACCCTACAAGGAGGCCTTTCGGAACCTGTTGAAGCTGAGCCCGGTAGATATCACCAACTTCGTTTGCTCGGCCATGCGAGCTCATCACTGCCAATTCCACGTGGAAGAGGATCCGGAGAAATTCGTGGTTATCCTGGACTTTTGTGGAAGCGGAGGAATGCTCCAGAAGACGGGCAAGGCTGAGGGCCGGCGCACACGGGCACCGTACGTCTGGTCTGATGGTCAGGTCGGCGTCAGCTACTACTGCGTTCATGAATCGGCCTTTGTCGCCCTAGCGAGAGAACTGGGGTACAGCACCCTGGACATCAAGTACTGCAGCCAATTCAGCGACTCTGGGACACCGACAGACGAGGCTCCATGCCGCTTCATCGTCTACAAGCAAAACCATTAGGACAAGTACTCGGACGGGCACAAGATAACAAGGAAAGAGGGCTGGTGCGGCAATGACGGATGCATGGAGAGAAGCATACGAGCGTAAGTTCATAACGGCCGAAGAGGCGGCGCACTTCGTCAAGTCGGGAGACACGGTCGTCTTCACCGCGGGACGGGAAGCCTTCGCGATCGGGCTGGCAATAGCCGCTCGAAAAGAGGAGCTCAGAGACGTTACGGTTTTTGCCGGGACTCCATCGTACGACTTCGGATGGTACGACGAAGGATGGCAGGACTCGTTTTCTATCAGGAGCGTCATGCCGACGGCGACGTGCCAGGAAGCAGTCGACGCGAGAAGGATCCACATCGTGCCGTTGCCCATAGCCGGTGGAGTAACGCGAAATCCGGAGATCGTGGTGACAGAGGTGTCCCCACCCGACAGCAACGGTTTTTGCAGCTTTGGGCAATCGTTATGGAACAAGAAGGCGCAGCTCAGGGAGGGCCGGCTGAAGATCGCCGAAGTTAACAGCAGTCTGATCAGAACGTACGGCGATAACTTCATCCACGTGTCCGAGATTGACTACTTCGTGGAGCACGTCTCGTCGGGGTTGGGTGTCGGCTCCGGGACTTTGGCCGGCAGGGCCAGAAAGGAGCCCGAGCCGTACCTGACGAAGATTGTCCAGAACGTTTCGGAGCTAATCAAGGACGGAGACACGATCCAGATAGGTGTTGGTCGAACCACAGAACCGCTGGTGAGGCTCGGGCTACTGGAGGGAAAACGCGACCTGGGCATTCACTCTGAAGCCACACCGCCGGGGGTCATCGGGCTTGTCAGACAAGGTGTGATAAACGGCAGCCGCAAGACAATCAACAAGGGCAAGGTAACGGTGACCTCTCTCGGTGGAGGTTCAAAAGAAGAAATGGATTGGGCCAGCAACAATCCGCTGTTCGACCTGATCGACGTTGAGGAACTGGAAGACATCGGCACCATCGGGGCCAACGATAATATGGTCGCTATTAACAACGCCCTAGTAGTGCAGCTTGATGGCCAGATCGGTGCAGAGTCTGTGGGCAGACGCCTCCTGGCAACCGCAGGTGGTCAATTGGCCTTCGTGATGGGAGCCTGGATGTCCAGAGGCGGCCGCTCCATCACAGTCCTTCCGTCCATGAGCCGCGACAATTCTCGGCTGGTGTCCACGTTCGAGACAGGCACGGTCGTGACGATTCCGCGTAATCTGGCGGACTACGTAGTCACGGAGTATGGAGTAGCCAGCCTACGGGGGAAGTCTCTCAAGGAAAGAGCACAAGAGCTCATCGCCATCGCCCATCCTGATATTCGGGCCGAACTCAAGAAGGAGGCTGCCGAGCTGTTCTAGTCAGTCCAGGCCCTTGGGCTTGCCGTGAATATTGGCCGTCCGACAGCCGCGTCTGCGTGCGTTGGTGCATCCTTCCACAGATATGGCAGGCCGACGGCGCCCCAGGGGGGCGCCATGAAGGCTTGGGTTTCTGTGGCAGATTCTTCCGGCGATCGGTGGAAGAATGTGCCACAGAAACCCTCCTTCTCGGGAGTGGGGTCGCACCTACATGAATGCCACACTTGAGGAACGACGCAGCTAGCCACTACTCCGTAGGAGGTTTCCCTATGAGCGATCATCAAGGCGTACTCGCTCCTTTCAGGGCTTTGGACTTGAGCGATGAGAGAGGATTGTTATGCGGCAAGATCCTGGCTGATCTCGGGGCTGATGTGATCAAGGTTGAAAAGCCTGGTGGGGATCCGGCACGCCGAATTGGTCCCTTCTATCACGACGTGCCCGACCCGGACAAGAGCCTCTTCTGGTTTGCCTACAATACGAACAAGAGAGGCATAACGCTCGACATTGAAACAGATGAAGGGAAGAAGCTATTCAGGAAACTGGCCGAAAGCACTGATATTGTTATCGAGTCGTTCGAGCCTGGCTGTATGGAGAAGTTAGGTCTGGGGTACCCGCAACTGAGCAAGATCAATCTAGGGCTTGTCATGACCTCGATTACTGCTTTTGGACAGACCGGACCCTACGCGGGATTCAAGTACTCAGACATCATAGCTTGGGCTATGGGTTCGACCATGAGCCAGTGTGGCGATCCCAATCGACCGCCGGTGCAGTGCAGCTTTCCCCAGGCTTTTATCAACGCCGCTGCCGACGCAGCGGAAGGAACAATGGTAGCCCTTTATCACAGAGAGTTGACCGGAGAAGGTCAACACGTCGATGTGTCGGCACAGGAGAGTTGTATATGGGCGACAACGGAAAACGTGATGGAATGGGATGGCGCGAAACTGTTGACGAAGCGGCCAGGCCATGAGATCGTCAGACCCTCAGGGCTGCACTGGCCTGTTCTCTGGAAGTGCAAGGATGGCTACGTAGCCATGGTACTGCTGGGGGGCGTGATGGGTGCGAAAACGAACATCAGGTTGACTGAGTGGATGGATGGCAAGGGGATGGCGCCTGACCATCTGATGAACAAGGATTGGGGAAGCTGGGATTTCACCTCGCTAACGCAGGAAGATCTGGATGCTGTCGTAGATCCAATTGCCAGATTCTTTAGGACCATGACCAAGGCTGAGGTTCAGCGAGGGGCAATTGAGAGAGCTATTCAGATACAGGCGGTATACAACGCAGAGGAAACAATGCGGAACCCGCAACTCGTGGCTCGGGACTTCTGGGTCAATATTGAGCATGACGAGTTAAGCGATAGCATTACCTACCCCGGTGCGTTTGCCAAGTTCAGCGAGACTCCAATGAAAACATGGCGCAGAGCGCCGCTCATTGGCGAGCATAACGCGGAGATTTACCTCAAAGAGCTAGGCCTTTCTCAGGAAGAACTAGCGACCTTGAAACTGCGAGGTACTGTCTAAGATGGGAAAGCACATATTTCAGGGACTGAAAGCGCTGGGATTCTGCAACGCCGGTGTGGGCACCTTGGTCCTCCGGATTTTGGCAACGCACGGCGCCACTGTCGTGCGTGTTGAGTCCGAGTCTAGTCCGGATGTGGCAAGGACGCTCGCTCCTTTCAAAGACAATGTCCCCGGCCTCAATAGAAGCTACTACTACAACTTTCAAAACTCGGATAAGTACAGTCTAGCTCTCAATATGAAGCACCCCCGCAAAGACGAAGTCACCAAAAGGCTTGTGGAGTGGGCAGACGTTCTGGTCGAGAATTTTACACCAGGGGTGATGGCAAAGTGGAACCTTAGCTACGAAGAGGTCAAGAAGATAAACCCAAGCATTATTATGATCAGTCTCTCGATGCAGGGTCAGACAGGTCCCGCACGCCTCCAGGGAGGCTACGGTGGCTTACTGCAAAGTTTGGCTGGCTATCCCCTTATTACCGGTTGGCCAGACGGACTGCCCAACCTAATCGATAGGTCATACCCTGATTTCATTGCCCCCCGATTTGGAGCCACCGCCGTCATCGCCGCTCTCCTTCACAGAAGGAGGACAGGACAAGGGCAGTATATAGATGTTTCCCAGTACGAGGATGTTATTCAGTTTGAAATCCCGGTTATCCTTGACTGGGCAGTAAACCGAAGGCTTCAGACAAGGTTGGGTAACAAATTCCCTCTCGCTGCTCCCCATGGGACGTATCGATGCAAAGGTGATGACCGGTGGTGTGCCATTGCCGTCTTTTCCGACTCAGAGTGGGAGTCGCTCTGTAGAGTAATGGGTAATCCAGAATGGACGACGCAGCCAGAATACGCTTCACACTCAGCCAGGAAGCAGAACGAGGATGAATTGAACGAGCTAGTTGAAGCGTGGACGGCCAATCATACTGCCGAGGAAGTAATGAGCTTGATGCAGCAGGCGGGCGTAAAAGCCGGGGTAGTACAGACTATTGAGGATGTGGTCGAACACGATCCTCAACTGAAGCATCGTCAGTTCTTCTGGAAGACAGAGCACCCCGAGTGTGGAGACATCCTTCACAGCCGGCCCAACTACATCCTATCGAAAACGCCATCAGAGCTGCGGATGCCGCCCCCATTGTTGGGGGAACATACCGAGTACGTTTGTAGAGAGCTGTTGCAGATGTCCGAGGATGAGTTTACTGATCTGCTACTCGACGATGTCCTCACGTAGCAGAGCCGCTACCTGTCTCGTTCCCAGAGATCGGACTTCTCTGTTCATTAGATCCGGCGGGCTAGCGGCGCCCTAGGGGGCGCCGTGAAGGTTGAGTTGCTGTGCCAGTCGCCTCAGGCGACTGGCACAGCAACACTCTTTCCCTGGGGTGGGGTCGCGTGAATAAGGTGCCACAATTGGGGAACGACGCACTTTGTCCACAACCAGATCCAGATTTTGAGCTTGGATGATCAGGAGGTGCCACTATGGCTCAAAGCTTGGGCATGTTGGAACAATTGAAACAGATGGTCGACGTTCAGGGCCCGCCGTGCACAGTTGAGGTGGACCGGACGGCGATCAGGCTCCTCATGGAGGCAATGGGTGATCACGATGCCAACAGACTAGGAAGCGGGGCTGAAGCGGTCGTGGTGCCACCGTACCTCTTCTGCGCTTCGATGCTTTCCGGCCGCCGCACCTGGCCGGAGATCCCGTTTCCCTTCCGACGAGTCGTGGACGGGGGTGGAGAATGGAACGTCGTTGAGCAGATCAGGCTGGGCGACAGGATCACGTCGGTGACGCGGTTCAAGGCATGCACGGAGCGCGAGAGCAGGGCAGGCAAGATGTTCTTCCTGACCTTCGAGACTGACCATCGCAACCAGAAAGGCGAGCTGGTGGGCAGCACACGTTCCACCTTGATCGCCTTCGATCCAGTCGACTGAGGAGGGATGGCATGGCTGAGCAGCAACTCTGCTACGAGGACGTCGAGGTCGGCGAGATGATCCCGCCGCTGGTGAAGCACCCGACGAAAAGGCAGCTCGTGCAATGGGCGGTGGCCACGGGCGACCTCTACGAGATCCACTACGATAAGGATTTTGCTCTGGCCGCGGGTCTGCCCGGTGTGATCGTGCAGGGCCGACTGAAGGCGGCGTTCCTTGCGCAGTTCCTGATCGACCGGCTCGGTCGCGACGGCCGGTTGAAGCGTTGGGAGTGCAGCTATCGCGGTCTGGATACGCCAGATCAAGCCCTGACCTGCTCTGGCAAAGTCGCCAAGAAGTACATCGCCGCGGATGAGCACTGCCTGGAGCTCGAGGTCTGGATCGAGAATGCCAAAGGAGAACACACCACTGTGGGCAGGGCAGTGGCCGTCGTTCCTTCTAAAGTAGACTAAATGCGTCGTTCCTCAGTTGCGGCGGGCTAGCGGCGCCCCAGGGGGCGCCGCAAAGTTGAGGTTGTCCCATTGGATTCTGGTCGCCTCAGCCGACCAGAATCCAATGGGACGAATCTCCTCTCTTGGGGTGGGGTGGACCTCAAGGAATGCCGTAGTTGAGGAACGACGCTGAAGTAGGTCGGAAAGACCCCATGAGCACACGAGCGCATGGGAGATTCCACCCAATGAATCCATCAGAAACGAGGGCACTATCGCATGTATGAGCTAACCCAGGAGCATATCATGCTGCGCAACATGGTCCGTGACCTGGCGCAGAACAAGGTCGCGCCACGCGCCGCAGAGATCGACGAGAAAGCGGAATGGCCATGGGACATCGCGGACGCCCTCGCGTCCGCCGATCTCTTCGGACTGCCCTTCCCGGAGCAGTATGGGGGCACGGGCACCGATTTGCTCTCGTTGGTGATTGTCGTCGAGGAACTGGCGAAGGTCTGTGCCAGCACAGCCTTGATGATCGGTGGGCAAGGGCTTGGCTCTTTTCCCATCGCCATCGCAGGTACGGAGGAGCAGAAGCAGCGCTGGTTCCCCAAGCTGGCCAGCGGACAGCATCTCGCCGCCTTCGCTCTCACCGAGCCCGGGGCCGGCTCCGATCCGGCCCACATGAGCACACGGGCCGTGCGTGATGGCGACAGCTACGTCCTGAACGGCCAGAAGATCTTCATCACCCATGCCGGAGTCGCACACATCTACACGGTCTTTGCCACCGTCGATCCCGCGAAGGGCTCGCGGGGACAGGCTTGCTTTGTGGTGGAGAAGGGCACGCCCGGCTTCAGTGTCGGCAAGATGGAAAGCAAAATGGGCATCCGCGCCTCGCCCACCGGTGAGCTCATCTTCGAGGATTGCCGCGTTCCGATCGAGAACCTGTTGGGCAAGGAGGGCGATGCCTTCAAGATCGCCATGCAGACCCTGGACAAGAGCCGCCCGGCGGTGGCAGCGCAGGCGCTGGGCATCGCCCAGGGGGCGACCGATTTCGCTGCCAGGTATGCCACGGAGCGCGTGCAGTTTGGGCAGCCGATCGCGCAGTTTCAAGGCATCCAGTTCATGCTAGCAGACATGGAGACGAAGACGGCGGCAGCCCGCGAGTTGGTGTACAAGGCGGCGACGCTAGTGCAGAAGGGCGATCGCGAGGCGTCGAAGTACTCGGCCATGTGCAAGCTGTTCGCCTCAGATGTGGCCATGGAAGTGACGACGAACGCCGTACAGATACTTGGCGGCTATGGCTACACGAAAGAATATCCGGTCGAGCGTATGATGCGCGACGCCAAGATCACGCAGATCTACGAGGGCACGAACCAGATCCAGCGCCTGGTTGTGGCGAGAGCCATGCTAAGTAGGTTTGATCGACTGAGCTAACTCTGAGCCTTCCCATTCTGTCTGGACCATCATGCGCGGGTCGGAGAAGTTCAATGCTCAACGAAAACGAGCTGCAGAAGATCAATACTGCTCAAGAGCAATGGGAGCAGGGCAGCGTTCGGAAGACGCTAGAGCGGTCGCCCGAGCGCAAGGAGCGCTTCGCGAACATTTCCGACATCTCCGTGAAGCGCCTCTACGGTCCTTCCGACGTTGCCGACCTGGACTACCTGCGTGACCTCGGATTCCCGGGCGAATATCCCTACATCCGTGGCATCTATCCCACCATGCATCGCGGTCGTCTCTGGACCATGCGCATGTTCGCCGGATTCGGCTCGGCCGAGGAGTCCAACGCCCGCTACCGCTTCCTCTTGGAACAGGGCCAAACCGGGCTCTCCGTCGCCTTCGACATGCCCACTCTCTACGGACTGGACACCGATGACTCGCAGGCCGCGGGTGAGTTCGGCAAGTGCGGTGTCGCGGTCTCCTCCTTGGCCGACATGGAGATTCTTTTCGACCAGATCCCGGTGGACGATATCACCACCTCGATGACCATCAACGGACCCGCCGCCGTGATTTGGGCGATGTACATCGTGATGGCCGAAAGAAAGGGCGTGCCGATGGCCAAGCTGGGCGGCACGATTCAGAACGATATCCTCAAGGAGTACCACGCCCAGAAGGAGTTCCTTTACCCGCCACAGCCCTCCATGCGCCTGGTGATCGATACGTTCGAGTTCGGCGCGCAGCGCTTGCCGCGCTGGAATACGGTCTCCATTAGCGGCTACCACATTCGCGAGGCTGGCGCCACGGCAGTACAGGAGCTCGCTTTCACTCTTGCCGATGGGTTCGCCTACGTCGAGGCGGCCCTCGCGCGGGGGTTGGAGATCGATTCCTTTGCTCCCAGGCTCAGCTTTTTCTTCAATGCCCACAATGACTTCTTCGAGGAGATCGCCAAGTACCGCGCGGCGCGGCGTATCTGGGCGCGACTGATGCGCGAGAAGTACGGGGCCAAGAATCCGGAGTCCTGGAAGCTGCGCTTTCACACACAAACCGCCGGCTGTACGCTTACGGCCGAGCAGCCTGAGAACAACGTCGCGCGCGTGACGCTGCAAGCCTTGGCCGCGGTGCTCGGAGGCACGCAGTCGCTGCACACCAACTCGATGGACGAGGCGTTGGCCTTGCCCTCGGAGCTTGCCGTGCGCGTTGCGTTGCGCACACAACAGATCATCGCCCACGAGAGCGGTGTGGTGAACAGTTGCGATCCGCTCGGTGGCAGCTACTACATCGAAGCTATGACCGACCAGATGGAAAAGGCGGCCTACAAGTACTTTCAGGAGATCGAGGCGCGCGGGGGCGTCGTTGGCTGCATTAACAATGGTTACATCCAGAAAGAGATCGCCGATGCCGCGGCGCGCTACCAGTGCGAGATCGACGTGGGCGAGCGCATCCTGGTCGGCGTCAACGAGTTCAAGAGCGAGGAGCCGGTCCAGATTCCCCTCCTGAGGATGGATCCGGAGGGCGAGCGGCGCCATCTGGCGCGACTGGAGCGCGTCAGGCGGGAACGTGATAACAAGGCGGTCGAACAGCGTCTGGAGGGACTGCGCATGGCGGCGCAGAGCGCGGCTAACGTGATGCCCTCTATCATCGAGGCGGTGCGGGTCTATGCCACGCTTGGCGAGATCTGCCAGGTGTTCCGTGAAGTCTTTGGCGAGTACCGGGAAGCTCCGGTGATATAAGCGCTCTTGCACGATCGGGGAACTGCAGCCATCGTGTCGCACCAGGAACCAGCTAGGCACGCCACGTCTGCCGTCTTCGAAAAATAAGGAGGGAAAAGGCAACAGTGGATCAAGTCGTAATCGTGAGCGCCGTGCGGACCCCGGTAGGGCGATACGGTGGCGCGTTCAGGGATGTGCAAGCACCGGACCTTGCGGCGCTTGTTGTCAAGGAGGCCATCAAGCGCGTCGGGTTGGAGCCCGCGCGAATCGACGAGGTCATCATGGGCCACGTCCTCGTCAACGGGGAGACTCCGAACGTCGCCCGCATGGCCACGCTGATCGCCAATTTCCCCATCGAAACACCAGCTTATTCTATCGATCGACAGTGTGGCTCGGGATTGCAGGCGATCTGCAATGCAGCGATGCAGATTCAGACCGGCAATGCCCGCATCGTAGTGGCCGCCGGCGTCGAGAGCATGAGCAATATGGAGTATTACGTCACGGGCGCGAGGTGGGGCATCAAGCTCGGCAGTCAGTCGTTCTGGGATCGTTGGGAGCGGGCGACCGAGATAGTATCCACATATCGTTTTGGTCGTATCCCGGGCATGATCTATACCGCCGAAAACGTTGCCGAGAAGTGTGGCATCTCGCGCGAGTCCCAAGATGAGCTAGCCCTGTTGAGCCACCAGCGCGCTTGCGCGGCGATCGAGGCGGGCAAGTTCAAGAACGAGATCGTGCCCGTGAGCGTGCCGCAGAAGAAAGGACCGCCGATCGTCGTCGACCGGGATGAACACCCCCGGTCCGAAACCAGATTGGAGTCCCTCGCCCAGCTCAAGCCGATCGTGGGCGCAACTGTTACGGCAGGGAATGCTTCGGGAATGAACGATGGGGCTGCCGCCTGTGTGCTGATGTCGGAGAGAACGGCCGAGCAACTTGGACTGGAGCCGATGGGCTATTTGCGAGCGTGGTCTGCGGCTGGGGTACATCCCGGCTACATGGGGCTGGGACCAGTGCCGGCGGTTAAGCGGCTGCTGGAGAAGACCGGGCTATCATTGGCGGATATCGATCTTATCGAGCTCAACGAAGCATTCGCGGCGCAAGCGTTGGGGTGTTTGAAGGAGCTGGGCATCAGCGATCTAGGCAACGTCAACGTCAATGGCTCGGGCATCGCCCTTGGACACCCCCTCGGAGCGACCGGTGTCAGAATGATGGCCACAATGCTGAACGAGATGCAGCGGTGCAACGCGCGCTACGGTCTGGAGACCATGTGCATTGGCGGTGGCCAGGGCCTGGCCGCCCTGGTGGAGCATAAGTAGCCCCGAGCCTTCCCATCACTTTCGGAACATGGAAATCTGCCTGCGCGTCGAGCCGGAGTTCCGGGACATCGGTGGTAGTCACCCAATGACCTGCCACGCGGCGCACGCGGCGCAAAGGTATTGGGTAAGCCTGGTTGGTCGATTTGTCCGAGACGGCCGCCGATCTGTCGATACAGCGGGGGCCGCCGAGGGAAGATTTGCCAGGCATGCCATCTGGGGAGTAGACGATGGATTTCGATCTGACGTATGAACAGCTCGCCGTAAAGCGTATGGTGCGGGAGTTTGCCGAGCGTGAGGTGGCACCGGTCGCTGAGGGGCTCGATGAGAGGGAAGAGTTCCCATATGCTCTGGTGCACAAGATGGGCGAGTTGGGACTCATGGGGCTGCCATTTCCCGAGCGCTACGGGGGAGGTGGCGCGGACACCGTCTCGTACGCCATCGCCGTAGAAGAAATAGCGCGCGTCGACTCGTCGCTGGCCATCACGTTGGCCGCGAACGTCTCCCTGGGTGGCAGCCCAATTTACCTTTTCGGCTCCGAGGAGCAGAAGCAGCACTGGCTACGACCGCTGGCCGAGGGGAAATGGCTGGGTGCCTTCGGGCTGACCGAGCCCGGGGCCGGATCGGACTCCGGGAACACCTCCACAACGGCCGAACTCGATGGGGACGAATGGGTCATCGACGGCTCCAAGATGTTCATCACTAACTCTGGCACCGAAATCAGCGGCTTCGTGTCGGTCACCGCGGTGACCGGCCGTCGGTCGAAAGATAAGAAGGAGATCAGCAGTATCATCGTGCCCCGTGGCATGCCGGGCTACACGCAATCCAAGCCGCTGAAGAAGACGGGATGGCACGCCTCGGACACCCGTGAGCTGTTCTTTGAGAACTGCCGGGTTCCGCGGGAGAACCTGCTGGGAGAGCGTGGAGCAGGGCTGCGACAGTTCCTGACCGTCCTTGACGGCGGGCGGATCAGCGTGGCCGCCATTGGGGTGGGCTTGGCGCAGGGAGCTCTGGAGCAGTCGCTGCAGTACGCCAAACAGCGCTCCCAATTCGGCCGGCCGATCTCTACCTTGCAGGCGGTGCAGTTCAAGCTGGCCGATATGGCGGTCAACGTGGAGCTGGCCCGGCTGATCACCTATAAAGCCGGAGTGCTGAAAGACGAGGGCAAGGATTTTGCCACGGTCGCTGGCATGGCAAAACTCTTCGCCAGTGAGATCGCTGTGAAGTGCGCTGAGGAAGGCGTTCAGATCCACGGTGGATATGGGTACATGCGCGAGTATTCGATCTCGCGCTTCTACCGTGACGCCAAGATCCTGACCATAGGAGAAGGGACATCCGAGATACAGCGCTTGATCCTCGCTCGGCATCTGGGATGCTGATGCCGGCCAGACTCGACGGAGCCAAAATAGCGCAAGAAAGGGGTTAGATCAATGATCATGCTGCAGGAGGGCAACTGGCGTGTTCCCAAGTGGAACAGAAAAGTCTACGCCGTTGCCGGTGGTCTGACTGAATACAAGAAGTTCTGTCCGGAGATGAAGCTCGAAGAGCAGGTTATGGTGGCTTTCCGCCAGATGCTGGAGCGGAATGCTCTGAAGCTCTCTCCGCGCGAGGTCAAGGGGCTCATCAATTTCATCGCCGCCGGCAACTTCGCCGACCATTTTCAGGACCAACTCCTCTGCGAAGCCAAAGTCACCGACTATCTTGGTCTTGATCCCATGTACGACATCGGCATAAAAACCGGCGGCGCGACCGGCGGTTCTACCGTCTTAACTGCGGCCATGGCGATCGCAAGCGGCTACGCCAACGTGGCCCTGGCCGTGGGCTGGGAGCGGATGTCGGAGGTCGATACACGCACCGGTAACTACTACATTTCCACAGCCGCGTGCAAGGACTTTGAGACACGGCTGTCTCGCATCTACTCCGCCTTACGCCCCAATGGCCGTGCGCTTCGCGTCGACCTATGATCTCTCCGAACGCACCCGAGCCAAGGTGGCTGTCAAGAACCATCTATATGCCTACTACTCCCCGTACGCCCAGCAGCCCGGCAAGTACACGATTGAGGAGGTCCTCAGCAGTCCGATCTCAACCTACCCGCTGCGGTTTTTGGAGTGCTGCGCTATGACAGACGGCGCCGCGTGCATGCTGCTCTGCGATGAGGAAACCGCCTACATGCTGAGTGACACTCCGTGTGAGGTCTACATCGCGGGAGGCAGCCACACTTTGCGCGTTGCCGATCGAAGAGATATGGCGATACCGCTGCTGCCGCACGAGACGCCCGAGATGTACAAGGACCTGGTCAAGAAAGAGGAGGGGCAACGCTGGCCCGGGTTTGAGAGCTTCGCCGCCGCGCGATTCGCCGCGTACTTCGCCTACCGCATGGCCGGCATCACCAATCCCCTGGAGGAGTTGGACCTGGTCGAGTTGCACGATGCGTTCACCATCAGCGACATCCAGACCTACGGGGACATCGGGCTGCGCCCTTATGGGCAGGAGCCAGACTTCATCGAGTCCGGGGACGCCTATTTCGGTGGGAAATGTCCGGCTAACCTGTCGGGAGGCTTGATCGGCACCATGCACGCGGTGGGTGCCACAGGGATCTTCTCCGGAGTGGAGTGCCTGTGGCAGCTGCAGAACAAGTACGACAAGTTCCACGGCGACCCCAAGGTCTGGGAGTCCTTCGGCAAGAAGAAGCCCGACGACTGGACCAGTCTCCAAGTACCCAATGCCAAACAAGCGGCATGGGTATCCCACGCTGGCGTGGGATCGCACGTCACGGTTGGCGTTCTCAAGAAGGCGTTCTAATGTGCCGCCAGGCCGGGGGTTCGGTCGTTCTCCGGAAGGACCCGAGACTTCCCAGTTCCTGTGCGGTGCGTGGGGAGGGGATTCCCGAAGAAGTCCCCGGATCTTGCACTAGTGGAGGAGCATGACAATGTCCGAAGAGGGAACCACCCAGTACATCGGCCAGCCCGCGAGAGTTCTGCAGACGGACTCCGCGACGGTAATCGAGTGGCCAAGGAGCCTGACCCACAGGCATACCTATGGCAAGCTATCTCCCTTCTTCAAGGCTCTGAGGGAGGGCAAGTTGCTGGCGACGAAGTGTGTAAGCCCGGAGTGCGAGAAAAACGGCCTCTGGCTGCCGCCACGGGCCGATTGCCCCGATTGCAACCAGCCCATGGTCTGGCAAGAGATACCACAGCCCGTCATCGGTAAAGTCCACACCTACGCCCGCGTGGAATATGCCGGCATTGGGATAGAACTCACCACGCCGTACTATCAGATTGACGTCGAGTTGCCCGGAGTGTGCACTATCTTCAAAGGTTACCTAGAACATGGGACTCCCGCGATCGGGATGATGGTGAAGGCGTGCTTCCGCACGGGTGAGTCCACGAACACCGTCCTCGACATGTACTGGGTACCGAGCGAGCAATAACACCGCACTCAGAGCGTCCGATCGGTCGAGTGTGGTTTGTCGGGGCAGGGTATTTTCCCTGCCCAGGGACTTCCTGGCATCTTCGGAGGACGAATCCATCAGATTGGCTCATCCGTTGGGCGGCTATCGCCGTCTGCTGCCAGCGGCAGGCTGAAGTAGAAGGTGGATCCCCGTCCTTCCTCGGTCTCGAGCCAGATGCGCCCTGCGTGAAGCTCGATGGCAAGCTTACTTAGGTAGAGGCTGAGCGGCACCACGCCCCGATAGCCTGGCGCACCGGTGGGAACAATGTCGTAGAAGGGCTCGAAAACGTGCGGCTGTCGCTCCTTTGGAACGCCGACGCCGTGGTCTGTAACTGCGACGATCGCCTCCCCATCCAGGGTGAACACCCGCACTTCGACGTCCCCGCCCCCCGGCGAGAACTTGACGGCGTTATCCAAGAAGCCAACCAGCACCTCCTCGATACGCTCGCGGTCGGCCTCAACCGAGGCTGCCCCCTCACATTGGAGCACCAACCGGTGCAGTGGAGTGGTGACCTGCAGGCGTTGCACCACCTCAGAGGCCATGTCGCCCAGGTCGAAGCGCGCGTGGCGCCGCTCAGGCGGGATATGACGCAGACGGACCGCCTCTAGCATCTCCTCCACCCGCCGGTTGATACGATCGCACTGCCGGTTGATCACATCGAGGGCTATCGCTTCGTGGGGTTCGTGCCCCCTTGGCGCCCACTTGTTCATCGCCTGCACGTATCCTTTGATGGCGGTGACGGGGGTCTTGAGTTCATGGGCGGCGGCGGAGATGAACTCCTCACGCAGCTGAAGCGTCTCACGCGACTCTTCGTAGAGCCGAGCATTGTCGATGGCGGCGGCACATAGGTCGGCAAAGGCGCGAATCAACCCGCGCTCCTCTGCGGTGAGACTATGAAGAGTCGGCACCACGAACGATAGCACGCCGACCAGACGCCCTTTCGCGAAAAGTGGCCGTGACAGTATAGCACCGCGCAGAGCCTCTCGCTCACTTATCCGGCGGGCCATGGACAGCTCGGGACCAACGGCTGCGCTGTCAGAGATCTCTTGGGGCTGGCCGGTGCGCGCCGCCAGCGTGGAGAGTAATGGTGCGGTGAAGGGGAGAATCCTGACCTCGGCGACAGTCTGTGCGCTGAATCCACGCTGGGCGAGCAATCGCAGCTCCCGACGCTCCAGGTTAGCAAAGTATACCGCCACCCTCTGGGCTCTTAGCACGCGCTGCGCCTGTTCGACAATGACGTCGGCAACGCGCTCCAGTGTCAGCTCCCGTACCAGCGCCTGGGCTACCTGGCCGAGAGCCTGCCGTTCTTCCTCCTGGCGGCGAATGTCCGCGATGTGGATACTTGTGGCTCGGGACCTTCTTGCCGGCGTCGTAGCCACGAGGCCCTGTTTTCCAGGCGTCTTGAAGCTTTTGCTGTCCAAGATGGTGGCCCTGGGGCTCTCCGCGCGTCCAGCGGCGCGGCGGACCCGGATACGCAGGGCATCTTGGATCTTCTGCCAGGTGCCGTCGCGACGCCACTTGCGGAAGTAATACCAGACAGTACCCCAAGCCGGCAGGTCATGCGGCAGGTACTGCCAGTCGCAGCCGCTGCGGGTGACATAGGAGATGGCGTTTACGATCTCGCGTATGTCGACCGTGCGTGGATGACCGCCCGGCTTGGCTGGCGGGATCAACGGCTCGATTGCCTGCCATTGAGCATCGGTCATATCGGTCGGGTATGGTTGCCGCTTCATACCTCAAGCTTACCATAACCGATCCACCCCTTTCACACACGCTCTAGCACTAGCACTACAACGTCATTTTCAGCTATCGGCCAAAACGAGCGTCGGATCGTCCTTGTCATTCCGAGGCGCGCACGCCGAGGAATCCGCGCCCCTCGACATCCGTGCGGCAGAGGGCGCGGATTCTTCGCCTCCGCTGCGGCTCCGGCTCAGAATGACAGAAAGTGACGTTGTAGTA
>SCTZ01000178.1 GCA_004297765.1 Chloroflexota bacterium
CCGAGGCGCGCACGCCGAGGAATCCGCGCCCCTCGACATCCGTGCGGCAGAGGGCGCGGATTCTTCGCCTCCGCTGCGGCTCCGGCTCAGAATGACAGAAAGTGACGTTGTAGTACTAGTTTCTGGTGCGAAAGTAGCGGTCTGGTTAGCCAAGATGGTAGAATCCAAACTCCTTCCGCCTGCCTTTGCGTCAGCTCGGCCACGCGGATCAGTTTGGCATAGGACTCCTGCAACTTCGCCACGCGCAATGGCCCTCGGTGGCGGGCCAGCCGATGAAACTGCTGGGCCGGGCGCCGCACGCTGCGTGTCCGGCTCCGAGAGACTTCTCTCCATCTCGACCGTCTGCCCGAAGACCTCTGTCGCGCGGCACAGCAGACGACTCATAACATGCAGGCCATCCCCTACCACCTGGCCATCGTTCGGATATTCTCTGGACCTCACTCAAAACCCACTTGTCCAAGGCTCCAGAGCAATGTACGAAGAGCCCCAGGTGTGTCGTCTTCAGGGCAAAAAGAGATCGCCTCTTCTTCACCGTGTCCTCTCCGTTTCCCCAGGATAGCTCCACTCCCCACATCCACCCAGAATCACTCCGTATGATCCAGGTCTTGTCTCAGTTTCTATCGTACTGTGATTGGGAGGTGAAACCTTGAAAGAGACGGGTCCATTGTGCACCCTTGTGGACGAAACTACGACATTGCGTCCGCCGGAGGGAGACCATGGACCCGCACAGCCAATTCTGCCACAATCCTGCGTGTTCCGCCAGAGGGGTGATCGGTCAGGGCAACATCCGCATCTTCAGCCGTCGGGAACGCCGCTATCAGTGCACTACCTGTGACCAGACCTTTACGGTTACCAAGGACACACCCTTCTACCGACTGCACAAGACCGCGGAGTTGATGGTCCTGGTGCTGACACTGTTGTGCCATGGTTGTCCCGTACAGGCTATCGTTGCGGCCTTTGGCCTGGACGAACGCACTGTGGCCGCCTGGCAGACACGCAGTGGGCACCATTGCCAACGGGTTCACGAGCAGGTTGTCCAACAGGAACAGGTCGATGTGCAGCATGTCCAAGCCGATGAGCTGTGGGTCAAGATGGTCGGGCAACGGGTCTGGATGGCCATGGCGCTGGCCGTCCCATCGCGGCTGTGGCTGGGTGGCGTCATCAGCGCCAAGCGGGACCTGGTGCTGATCACCGCACTGGTTCAGATGGTCCGCGCGTGCGCCTGCAGTCTGGCGATCCTGGTGTGTGGACGGCTTGGTCAGCTATGTAACGGCCTTCCTGCGGGTGTTCCGAACCCCACAAGGACCGGGCGCCGCGGTAGCCCTCGGCTGGTCTTGGAAAAGGGGCTGCCGTTGGGACAAGTCATCAAACGGCATGCAAAGCGGCGGGTGATGAGTGTGACTCGCCGGGTGGTGCGTGGCACCGCGGAGAGCATTAGGGCCGTACTGATCGCGACTGGCGGAGGGAACGACATCAACACGGCCTATATCGAGCGTCTCAATGCCACCTTTCGTGCCTCCATGGTGGCCCTGGTGCGGCGCGGACGGGCTCTGCTCCACAAAGAGGCAGGGCTCACGGCGGGGATGTATCTGGTCGGTTGTGCTTATAACTTCGTCTGGTATCACGAGAGCCTCCGGGCGGTTGCTCCCGCTGGAGCGAGCCACAAATGGCAGGAACGGATACCGGCTATGGCGGCGGGACTGACCGACCACCGCTGGACGATGTTCGAGCTGTTCAGCTACCAGGTTCCGTTGCCGCCATGGGTCGCACCCAAGCGTCGGGGGCGCCAAGCCACAGTGAATCTCTCTCTTGCCACCTTCAAGCCCCTCGTGCGAAGAAATGAGCTGCTCTGCTCAATACTCGTTATTCTCCATGGTAGCACCTCACATCGATCACATGACAGACACAGCGTCTCGTTGTTGAACAGCCACTCCCTTCTGGAGTACCCTAGGTTAAACGGTGTCTTGGGCTATGGAGGTGAGTTAGATGTCTGAGCCACAGAGGAAGCAGATCATCGACGGCATGATCAGCGATCTGGAAAAGCTGCCGGGCGAGCGACTCAAGGAGGTCCGCGACTTCGTGGAGTTCCTTCGGCGCAAGACCGCCACGCCGCGTCGTGGCTCGCCCGATGCGCTCTTGCGCTCCTTCGCATCTTGGGAAGGCGCCCCGGGGGAGTTGGACGGGCTGGTGGCGGAAATCTATGAGTCCCGGCACCAGGAAGAGTAATTGGCCTCCTACTTGCTAGATACTAATCACGTATCCAAGGTTTTGGACGGGCATCAGCTTCTTCGACAACGCTTGCTTGCCGCGCAGCAGCGTGGCGACGAAGTGGGCATCCCAACGACAGTGCTTGGGGAACTCTACTTCGCTGTGTATGCAAGCGGTCGCGTAAGTGCGAACCTGCAGCGTGTCCAGCAGTTGGTCGATGATACTCAAGTCTGGGTATTCGATGAGGATCTGCCCGGTCTTGACCAAGAAACTCTTGGTTTTCCCGCTTGTTCTTTGGTCTATGGATCGAATCTCTCATAAGCCCTTGGTCGGGAGTTCAAATCTCCCCCCTGCTATCAAGCCGCATGTACATGCGGCTTTTCGATCAGTGGCCGCCTCGTGAACGCTCTTCGACCAAGGGAGTCGCTGTTCTCTCGTCACGAGCACAGTCTCCCGTTTCGGCAAATCTCCTCCTGTGTTCAACGCTCTTTCGATTAGGGCCCTTGGCGATTGCCGCGTTGTCCAGGGCCGTGAAATGCCGGACTGTCGCACCGACGGTCTCCGATCCCTTCTGTTGGCTGGTTTTCTCTTGCGCTGGGGGTCTCAATGGGAGTATACTTGGGCTGTCGAGCGTCCTGCACACATCGCCCGCAGTGGTGAGTGTATGGGGCTTGTGCATGGTTGCATTCCGCGCGTCGCGCCCTGGGCGCGCCCGATCCATCGCCCGGCTAGAGCACTTCTTACTATGTGGAAGGACGAGTCGAGCGTCGCATCGACTTCGCGCACTCTAAGGAGAAAGGATGATCGAAGCTCAACTTGCAGGCAAACGTTCCCAGATCGGGCTTCTAGCCCTCTATCGGTCGACGATCGGCATGAAGGTGGCGATGGCCGTCACCGGCTTTATCCTCTATGGCTTCGTCCTGATGCACATGTGGGGCAACCTCAAGGTCTACGCCGGGCGGGAGTACTTCAACCACTACTCGGAGTTCCTGCGCGAGGTGGGCGCCCCCTTCTTCGGCCACGAGCAGGCCCTCTGGCTCATCCGTATAGTGCTTCTACTAGCAGTGGTTCTGCACTTCTACTCGGCGGCCGTGATCACCCTGCGCAATCGGGCGAGCCGACCGGTTGGTTATGCTGTGAAGAAGGATCTGGCGGCGAGCTTTGCTTCGCGCACCATGATCTGGGGCGGCATCATCGTGGCCTTCTTCGTCTTCTACCACCTGCTTGACCTCACCACCGGCACGGTGAATCCCGCCTTCAAGGCCGGGGATCCCTACGATAACTTGATCGCTAGCTTCAGCGCGGTGCCCGTGGCCGTTTTCTACGTGGTGGCAGTGGCGGCGCTGGGCGTGCACCTCTTCCACGGCGTCTGGAGCATGTTTCAGACCGTGGGCTGGAATGGACCCCGGATCGACAGGGTCTGGCGCGGGCTGGCATTCGTGACGGCGGCCGCCTTCGTCGTGGTTGGCGTCTCGATTCCGGTCGCGGTCCTGGCCGGCGTGATCAAGTAATCTGGAGCCAATGAGTAATATGGAATCTGAAAGTCGACTGCCCTCCGCTCCCATGGTCAGCGGAGCTACCGCCTTCTATGAGGTTGCCCAAGAGACGCTGGATGGCAAGGTGCCCCCAGGCCCCATCGAGCAGAAGTGGGACAAGTACCGGTTTGATATGAAGCTGGTCAATCCCTCCAACAAGCGCAAGTATAAGATCCTGGTCGTTGGCTCCGGACTGGCCGGTGGGTCGGCTGCGGCCACGCTGGCCGAGCTGGGCTACAACGTCGAGTGCTTCTGCTACCAGGACAGTGCCCGCCGGGCCCATAGCATCGCCGCCCAGGGGGGCATCAACGCTTCCAAGAACTATCGCAACGATGGTGATAGCACCTTCCGCCTGTTCTATGACACGATCAAAGGCGGTGACTTCCGGGCGCGCGAGGCCAACGTCTACAGGCTGGCCCAGATCAGCGTGAACATCATCGACCAGTGCGTCGCCCAGGGTGTGCCGTTCGCCCGCGAGTATGGCGGGTTGCTTGACACCCGCTCCTTCGGCGGCGCCCAAGTCTCGCGTACATTCTACGCGCGCGGTCAGACCGGTCAACAACTGCAGTTGGGCGCCTATCAGGCCCTGTCCCGGCAGATAGGGCTAGGCGCAGTGCGCATGCATCCCCGCTCCGAGATGTTGGATCTGGTGGTGATCGACGGGCGGGCGCGCGGCATCATTACCCGCGACCTCATCACTGGCGAGATCTCCTCGCACGTGGGCGATGCCGTGGTGCTGGCTACAGGGGGCTATGCCAACGTCTTCTACCTCTCGACCAACGCCAAGGGCTGCAACGCCACAGCCATTTGGCGGGCTTACAAGCGCGGTGCGGCCTTTGCCAATCCCTGTTACACCCAAATCCACCCCACCTGCATCCCTCTCTCGGGGGATTATCAGTCCAAGCTCACGCTGATGAGCGAGTCGCTGCGCAACGACGGTCGGGTGTGGGTGCCCAAACAGGCGGGTGATACGCGCGCGCCCGCTGAGATCCCCGAGAACGAGCGGGATTACTACCTCGAGCGCAAGTACACAAGCTACGGCAACTTGGCCCCGCGCGACATCTCCTCGCGCAGCGCCAAGGAGGTGTGCGATGCTGGGCTCGGTGTCGGGCCCGGGGGACTCGGGGTCTACCTGGACTTCTCGGATGCCATCAAGCGCCTGGGTCGGTCCGTCATCGAGGAGCGCTATGGCAACCTTTTCGAGATGTACGAGCGCATCGTCGGCGAGAATCCCTACGAGGTGCCCATGCGCATCTACCCCGCGCCGCACTATGTGATGGGCGGGTTGTGGGTGGACTACGAGCTGATGAGCACCGTCCCCGGACTCTACGTGCTGGGGGAGGCGAACTTCTCCGACCATGGGGCCAATCGCCTTGGTGCCAGTGCCCTGATGCAGGGCCTTGGCGACGGTTACTTCGTCCTACCCAACACCATCGGCAACTACCTGGCGCAGACGCAGTTCCCCGCAGTGGAGACGAGTCATGCCGCCTTCCGTGACGCGGAGCAGGGGGTGCGGGACAGGGTCAAGCGGTTGCTCTCCATCGACGGCAAGCGCTCGGTGGACTCGATCCACAAGGAGCTTGGTCGCTTGATGTGGAATGAGTGTGGCATGGCTCGTAGCGACGCCAGCCTGCGCACGGCCCTGGCGAGGATCCCGGAGATTCGGGAGGAGTTCTGGACCAACGTACGCGTGTTGGGCACGGGTGACGAGCTGAACCAATCGCTGGAGAAGGCCGGGCGCATGGCCGACTTCCTGGAGTTGGCGGAGTTGCTTTGCATCGACGCGCTCCATCGCACGGAGTCCTGCGGGGGACACTTCCGCGTGGAGAGCCAGATGCCGGACGGCGAGGCGAAGCGGGACGACGAGCACTTCGCCTACGCGGCTGCCTGGAAGTACCAGGGCGAAGACAAGAAGCCGATGCTTTACAAAGAGCCCCTGACCTTCGACACGGTGCACCTGGCGACGCGGAGCTACAAGTAAGAACCTCTAGCCATATGAGGATGGATTAGAAACGATGAGACTGACGGTGAAGGTGTGGCGCCAGAAGAGCGCAAAGGATAAGGGCCGCCTCGTTACCTACGATGTCCCCAACGTGAGCACCCACATGTCCTTCCTAGAGATGCTGGATGTGCTCAACGAGGGGCTCATTGAGAAGGGCGAGGAGCCAATCGCTTTCGACCATGACTGCCGTGAGGGCATCTGCGGCATGTGCGGTATGGTGATCAACGGCATCGCGCACGGGCCGCAGCCGCTGACGACCAACTGCCAGTTGCACATGCGCAACTTCAAGGATGGCGATATCATCACCATTGAGCCGTGGCGCTCGCGCGCCTTTCCAGTGATTAAGGACCTCGTGGTCGACCGCAGTGCCTTTGATCGCATCATTGCGGCCGGGGGGTTCATCTCGGCCGGCACGGGCAGTGCGCAGGACGGCAACGTCGTGCCAGTGCCCAAAGAGGACTCCGATCGGGCCATGGATGCGGCCGCATGCATTGGCTGCGGTGCGTGCGTGGCGGCCTGCCCTAATGCCTCGGCCATGCTGTTTGTCGCAGCCAAGATCGGACACCTCGGGCTGCTGCCCCAGGGCCAGCCGGAGCGCCAGAGCAGAGCACGACGCATGGTCGCGGCCATGGATGCCGAGGGTTTTGGGGCTTGCTCCAACCACGGCGAGTGCGCTGCCGTCTGCCCCAAAGGCATCGACCTCAGCTTCATCGCGCGGCTGAACCGCGACCTTGTCGGAGCGACGCTCGTAGGCTAGCGGGAACCGTGCAAGCAGAGGACTAGTGCAAGAACCTGCCTATGAAGCCCTACGAATCCGTGGCAGATGGGCGTTTCTCGATCGAGAGCCTCATAAGCCCTTGGTCGGGAGTTCAAATCTCCCCCCTGCTACCAAAGTGAGGTTCTCTCACCACAAATCCGCCCAAAACGGCGGATTTGTTGCGTTTTTGGGGCTTTGAAACGGCCTTTTCTCCCCACTTTGGGGAGAGATCGCCTCTGAGCAGCCAAGCGCAAAATACGAAAGTGAGCAGGGGTTTTTGAGTTGGTCGTAAAACTGCAAGAATCCCTTGGACAGCCCTTCTGACCTTTTCTCGCCCTGGTGCCCACTGGACACTTCCTTTCACGAAAGGGGTCCAGTATCATGGCCAAAAAGCATACGAGATGGCACCAGATGGACAAAGCCAACACGCCTCTTCCGCAACTGCTCCACCACTTCGAAGTGGCTAACCAGACAGAAGGCAAGAGCCCTCATACAGTGAGCTGGTACACCCGCCGGCTGACGGTCTTTGTGCGCTGGCTCGCACAGGAGCATCCGAGCCTGCTGCGTCACTTCACCAAAGAGACCGTCCGTGGATTCATCGTCTATCTGCAAACCAAAAGCACCAAGTTCGAGAACAACCAGTTCACGCCGACCAAGAGTGCGAAGCTGTCTAGCCACACGGTCAACGGCTATGTCCGGGCTCTGCGTGGATTCAGTTCTTGGCTGTACCGGGAAGAATACACGAAGCCAACATCCTCAAGGATCTGAAGCCGCCCAAGGTCCGCAAAGAGGTCGTGAACACTCTCAACAAGGAGGAAATCCATCCCCTCCTCAACGTGGTCAATCCAGACACGCCCGTCGGCAGCCGACATTACGCCATCCTCATCACTTTTCTCGACTGACCAACGGTGCGTACCCCGCGGACAGGAGCAACTCATCGGTTTCGTCCACCGAAAGCGACAACGCCAGGCTCAGACATAACACGACATCTCTGCTGGGATGACGGATACGCTCCTCAGGGGCACGAAGCGGTTGGTTCAAAGGGTCCCATTCTTGATTCACTAGCCGAGACAGTTAACTGTGATCGAGCCAAGAACGATAGGCCGCCTGCCGTAGAGAGAGACCAGACTTCGCTAGCATCCGACGCAGCACTGTGCTAAGACTTTCTCCAACGTCGACGGAAAATCGCTCTACACGGAAAGAAGAGGCGCTGCTTCGAGATGGGGTATCCTCTGCCGGTTCGACCGAGGCTATCGTGTTGGGAGCCGGGGTTCGTCCTGGGTTTATCGATTTGGAACCAGCGCTTTTCCTGGCGCTTTTGTCGCTTTGCTTCACAGTCCAACACCTTCAACGTCGTTCGTAGCGGATTCCCCTTGCTCAGCGACAGTCTTTGCCAGTAGCGAGCGATGTTTTGCATAGCACGGGATGCAACCGCATCCTGCGCCAGAATGGCATTGAGGCCGATCGCTCATGAGGATCTCTCCTTTGCAATGTAGCGATGCAAGGTCGGCAGATCCAGCCCCACCTCGTCCGTTGGAAGGGATTCCACGCTCTCGAAGCAGACCAATCGGTTGAAAGGATACTCCTCGTCATGTTCGAAGCAGACGTAGCAACTTCTGGTCTGACAGGCAAGGGCAATGTTACGCGCCATTTGGAGGGCGAAGATCGTCTTTCCGATACCCTGTCGTCCCCCGACGAGAACCAGATCTCCTGGATGCAAGCCTCCGCCCATGGTGACGTCCAGGGGGGGGTCCTCGTTTGGCTCACCCTCATTATCACACCCTGGTGTGATGCTGCGGCACCGTCCACTGGATACCATCGATTTGTTAACGGCCCCTGCCCAATAACGTTTACTTGCCGGTGCAGTGCATCAACAACAGGAGGAAGGGATTGGCCACAGAACGAAGAGAGATCAAGTGCCCGTGGTGCAAAGAGTCCGTAAGCGTTACGGAAATTAAAACCGATTCGTGCAAAAACGAGCTCGGAAACGTCATCGAGAGAAGCTGTGGCAAGTGTGGTCGAATACAGGCCGCCTACGCTGAATCAGAGGGCAGCTTCCTACCGAAGATCAGGACGTTTTGAGTAACGGAGAGGATAAGAATGGCTAACATGAGTCCGATCGATATTGCCGAGGTCGCTGAGGGTAGCATCGACAACGATAGTCTGAAGGAGTGGAAGAAGAGACTCGGACTGGAGTTGCGCGTCAGTAACGTCTTCAACAGGAACGCCTCCTACGAAGCGATCAGGAATTTCGCCAACGGCATCGGTGATGCCAACCCACTATACGTGGACGAGTCCTATGCAGCACAATCGCGATATGGAGCATTGGTGGCGTCTCCGGCGTGGACCGCAAGTGTTTTTCCCCATTGGGTGCTTCAGGGGCTGGCAGGCGTACATGCCGACCATTCCGCGTCTGATTGGAATTTCCTCAGGCCCGTATACGTCAATGACAGAATAACGCCCAAGTGCTATTTCGTCGGCTTCGACGTGAAGACGAGCCGGTTCGCAGGAAAGACTGTGTTCGAATACCAGAGGTTCGAGTACTGGAACCAGCGGGAGGAGTTGGTGAGTTGGGGCCACAACCTGTTGGTTAGGTACGAACGACAGGCGGCGAAAAAGGACACGGCTGAGGGAAAAGGGAAGTATGACGAGATACAACTCCCGCATCCGTGGACAGACGAAGAACTGGACAAGGTGGATCAGGACGTTCTGGCCGAGGAGATTCGTGGATCGCGAGCGAGAACGTGGGAAGAAGTGGCCGTTGGCGAGGAGCTGACGCCCGTAGTCAAGGGTCCTTACGGGATGACAGATATTGTCGCCTACTGCGCGGGAGCATCGCCGGTGCAATTGGCCGCCCACGGGGTGCAGCTCAGGCTCTACAAGAAGCATCCGGCATGGGCATTTCGCGATCCTGTGAGCCGCGCCTGGGAGCCAATCTACGGAGTGCACTACCTCCATTCGGCCGCCAGAGGAGTGGGTGCGCGCTATGCTTATGACGTCGGCGTGCAAAGGCATTGCTGGGTCGTGAACCTATTAACCAACTGGATGGGTGACGGCGCCTGGCTGAAGTGCTGTAACGCCCAGTACCGCCAGTTCGTCTATCACTCTGATGTAGTTTGGCTGAAAGGCAAAGTCACCCGCAAGTACGTCGATGAAAACGGTGAGCACTGCGTCGACGTCGAGACTCATGGCATAAACCAGAGGGGAGACGACACGATACCGGGCGAGGCTACCGTGATCTTGCCCTCCAAAGAAGCTGGGAGCCCTGTGGATAAGCGATTGCCGTCGAAGGAATACCGGGGCACCGGAAAAGGTGTCTTTCTCCCTTAGAAGTGGACGCTGCAACGAAAGGTGAGAAGATGAGCTGGCAGGACGAGTATCGCAAGAAGATGGTGACGCCCGAGGAGGCCGTTCAGGTTATCAAGTCGGGCGATCGGATCGCCTTCGCCTATGGACTCGAGCCAAACGACCTTAGCCTGGCGCTCCTCGCCAGGTCCGGCGAGCTCAAGAACATCAAGCTTTACGTGCCGGCCCCAGGGCGAGATTTCCCGTGGTATGAGCCTGGCTGGGAGGATACATTCGAGGTCAGCGTGGGCTATATCCTCCCGGTGGCGAGGAAGATGATTGAAGAGCGGAGAGCCGACTATATGGTGAGCGGACTGCTTTGGGCTGAGGACCCCAAAGTGCGCGAGCCTGTCGACGTTCTCCTAATATACCTGTCGACTCCGGACGAGCACGGCTACTGCAGTTTTGGTGCATCACTATGGGATAAGAAGAAGGCGATTCAGGAAGCGAGAATCGTTCTGGCGGAGGTTAGCCCCGATTTGATCCGCACGCGCGGCGAAAACTACATCCACATCTCCGAGATCGACTACTTTGTCGAGCACACTCCCACTGGCAACGTACCGGGAGCAACCGACATCCTGGGGAGACAAACCAGCGGAGCCAGTGCGGTCGAAAAGGCCATCGCGGAACATGTCGGCGGCATCGTACAGGACGGCGATACCTTTGAGGTGGGCGTAGGCGGGGCAGCGGAGTGGATCCTCCAGACGGGGGTTCTCGATACCAAGAATGACCTGGGGGTCCATTCCGAGAATCTGCCGCGGGGAATGGCCTCCCTGGTGATGAAAGGCGTGATCACGGGCAGGCACAAAACCATTAACCCTGGCAAGGTGGTCTCGACGGCCTGCGGCGGCGGCACCAAAGCAGAGATGGACTTCATAAACAGCAACCCTGTGTTCGAGCTCTACCCGTCGAGCTATGTTCTCGAGCCCAGAGTCATCGGCGCGCATGACAACATGGTGGCCATCAACTCGGCGCTGGCGATCGACCTTACCGGTCAGATCGCCGCCGAGTCTCTTGGGTCAACGATGGTCAGTGGCACCGGCGGACAATTGGCTTTCGCCATGGGCGCCACTCTATCCAAGGGAGGGCGAAACATCACCGTGCTTCGCTCAACGGCCAAGAACGGCAGTCTCTCCCGGATTGTTCCACAACTGGATGCGGGCACCATAGTCAGCGTGCCGAGGAACCTGTCTGACGTGGTGGTTACCGAGTATGGGGTGGCGCGATTGAAAGGCAAGACCCAGCGACAAAGGGCCATGGAACTCATAAGCATCGCTCATCCTGACTTTCGCGTTGAGCTAACGAAGGAAGCAAATAGGCTGTTTTCGCCTTGAAAACATGGGATCGTTAGTACTAGCCCTCTTGCTCGTGTCTCGATCACACCAGACGGTGGATGTAGAGCGGCCCAGCGGAATGATAGGCTGGACCTTGAGCAAGCGCGGGATGGATGGCGACAGTTCTAACCCCGAGGATTTGGATGGGGAGCAAGTTGTTAGTGTGATTGCACGATCAGAAGTACGCGAACCGCACGCAAGCTGATCAAGCACATACGAGCAGCAGACGAACTGGGTCTCTGTGGCAGGTAGTAGGCACTGGTTGTAAACGGTTTAAGTCATTTGTAGTCTACGCGTACATACGTCGGTGCCGAGCGGTAGCAGCGAGATAGGGCTGAAGTTGGTCTCAGGACGGGAGGCTGGTTTCATGGACAGGAGTGACCTCTATGAAGTTCGACTTGAGGGTCATTTGGGCAACATCTCTTCATACCCATTCGAGGGACTGACTATTCAGCGTGAGGAGGCTGGCGAGACCATACTTTCGGGTCCGATGCTGGACCAGGCTGCTCTGCATGCCGTGCTCGGAGCGTTCCTTGATTTGAACCTGAAGCTAATCTCTGTGAACAGGGTCAAGCGTGGGGAGTCTAACCTATGTGATGCCGAAACGGAGAGCCTGAGTTCTTAGCTTATGATTTAACCATGAGTTCAACTAAGGCGTCCGACCGCCGGAAGAATGCCGAAACCGAACTAAAGGTAGACTGGGCGAGGTTTCTGGCAGCACTCGGATTCCATGGATGGAAGGCTCAAAGGCCATGACGTAGAATGATTTCGTCATCAGTGGCAATTACTCCGGTGACACCCGACGCGTCCTGACCGGCAAGAAACGCCGTCGCCACCACCATCCTGTTTGGAGAAACCCACGCGCTCCAGTCCGAGTTCGGCAACAACTGCTGGAGCGTCTCAGTGCGTACGGTCCTCCCCGGCTTGACCGCATTGACGGCGATGTTGCACCGGCCAAATTCCGCGGCGAGTCCGATTGTCATACGCTCCACAGCAGCCTTCGAAGCGCCGTAGGCAACACCTACCAGCGTGCGGTCCATCTCTTCCTTAGGACTAGTCAAGGAGAACACTGTGTTCGCGGCCGTCGAAGATATGTTGATGATACTGCCACGGCCGTGGTCAATCATGATCGGAGCAATCGCCTTGGAGCACAAGAAGGTGCCTCTGACGTTCACCGCCATTATCCGGTCCCACAACTTGGTTGGGATCTCCAGGAATGGACCGTAGATGCCAATGCCGGCATTGTTGATCAAGATGTCGATGGCCCCCCAGTGCTGGACGACAGTCTGCACCATTTCCTGGACGCTCACCTCGTCACTAACGTCGCAACCGACCGGCAGGGCTTCACCGCCTAACGTCCGGATTTCCTCCGCGGTTGAGGAGATCGTTCCCATGCGCTTACCGGGTGCTTCGCTCCTTGCGGCAACAACTACTCGGCATCCGCGCTGTGCTAGGCCCAATGCGATGGCTTTGCCGATGCCTCTACTGCTGCCGGTGACGACCGCAATCTTACCCGCCAGTTCTGTCACGCGACACCTCCTGCAGTGGAGAGTTCATAGCTGGCACACGCTCTTTGATGTAACCGACGATACTATCTATTGAAGCCCGGCTGGAGAAGACCTCATCGACGCCCATCTCTTTAAGCTTCCTTGCGTCGCCCAAAGGTATAGGTCCGCCCACGAGAAGTAAGCAAGCGCCAAAGATCTTTTGCCGCTTGAGTTCGGCGATGACTTTCGCCATCAAGCTCACGTGCGTACCGCAGTAGATGCTCACGCCTACCACCTGGACGTCCTCTTGGAGCGCAGTTTCCGCGATCTCCTCGGGGAGGCGATGCATGCCCGTATAGATGACCTCCATACCGGCATCACGGAGCCCGCGCGCGACCACCACTGCGCCCAACTCGTGTCCGTCAAGGCCGGTCTTTGCCATTAGCACCCTTATTCTTTTAGCCAATGTCGGACTCCCTTCTAAACAATAGACGGCGACTCGAACTTGGCGAAAACCTGCTTCAGCGCCCGCGTCATCTCGCCGAGAGTGGCATAGACGCGGGCGGCATCGATAAAGTACGGCATTAGATTGTCCGTGCCTCGAGCCGCGTCGACGATACGATTCAAGCAATGCTCGACCTGACTGTTATCACGCTCTGCTTTCAATCGCTTCACCTGCGCGATGTAGCTCTGTACGGCGTCCTTGTTCGACTCGTGGAGCACAAGCCTCTCGCGGGGGTCACCCTCGCCCGCAACTCGGTACTTGTTCCTCCGAACTATCACGCGTTTGCCATTGGCGATTTCCCGCTCGACCTGAGTGTAATAGGCCAAGATCTCGCGCTTCTGGTAGCCTGCCTCAATCGCCTTGAGGGCTCCGCCGCGCTTCTCGACTTCTGCCATGATGTTTCGGAACTCTCGCTCGAGCCGGTCGGTAAGCCACTCCACATAATAGGAGCCACCCAGCGGATCGACACTCTTCGTGATGTTCGTCTCCTCAGCGAGGATTTGCTGAGTGCCGAGCGCGAGGTTCTGGCTGTGCTCGTTGGGGATAGCGAAGACCTCGTCATACCCGGGATGCGGGGTGGCTTGAGCGCCACCCAACGCCTGCGCGAGACCGGCGATGGCGCCGCGCACCAGATTGAGCTCGGGCTGCTCAAACTGCATCCAGAGCGGACATGCGAGAGCGGTGAATTTCAGGGCCATTGCTGCTGGATTCTCGGCCCTGTACTCCTCTTTGATAAGCCGAGCCCATAATCGTCGCGCTGCACGATACTTGGCTACCTCCTCAAAGAGGTGCAGAGTGGTGCCGAAAAAGAAGGTGATCCGGGAGCCAAGATCGTCGATTGGGATGCCGCGGCGCAGGCTTTCATCGACGTAGACGCGTGCGTTCGAGAAGGAGAAGCCAACCTCCTGCCCGATACTCCCGCCGCCCTCGCTCATGTTGATGCCTTTGATGTTCAGTGGATAGAACTTGGGCATATTGCGGCAGCAATACTCGATGAGATCGCAGGCAAGCCTGAGGCTTGGTCGGACGGCGAATACCGTCGTGCTCTTGGAAATCGCTGTGCTGAGCGGATCGTTCGAAATCGAGCCTGGCAGCTTAGCTTCGGGAATCCCGCGCTTCTCCGCCGCGGCAATGTACATGGCGACGATCAAAGGAGAGAGGGTCTCCATGTTGCTGTAGAAGGGCACGCTGCCAAGAGGTAGGTCCTTGAAGACGGTCTCAATGTCGAGGGTACTGGATACTGGGATGCCGAGGCGACCGACCTGATCCTCCACTTCCGGGTCGTCGGGGTCAAACCCCATGTGGCTAGGCATGTCGTAGACAACGCTGAAAGCAAGTTGTCCAGCCTGGTGCAGAAATCGCCAACGCTTATTCGTCTCTTCTGGCGTGTCGAAGCCGCTGAAAACACTGTAGCGCCAGGGCCTCATACGTGACATCTCCGGGTACGGGCCCCGAGTGAACGGGTATTCGCCCGGATAACCGATGTCATTCAAGAAGTTGATATGGCCAATGTCGGCCGGGGTGTATATCGGTTGCACCTCGATGCCAAGGTCGGTGGCGACCTGCTGGGAATCATTCAGTCCGTGTTCTCTAAGCCAACGCGCGGTTTCGCCTTCGATTCCGAGTTGGTCAGCACTCGTGTTGTCCATTTGCGAAGTTCTCCTCCTCTGATTGGTCGGTGCCACCGGCTACGCGACCTAGTGCCTGAATGAGCTCGTCCCAACGACAGCTGACGTGCCGAGACAATCCGTCTGCCTTACTTGTGAACGTGGCTCCTGATTCTGGAATGGGAACTCCAATCTCAACAAGCACTTGCCAACACCACCAACGAAATGCTACTGCACCTTTGCCGCGAACCACGCAGAAGATAGCCGCGCGGCCAGACGTCAATGTTGGCTCGAATCGATGATATCCGACGGCGAATGTCGAAGCATCACACTAGGGTGTGATTGTAAGGGTGAGCCAAACGCCCAACGACGACGGTCGCGTGAGCAGCACGGACTCCATATCCTCGCCACAGTGTTGAGTGATAGGGCTTGTGCATTCGGGTGGTGGACAAGACCAGAGCAAAATGGGCAGCAGTCCGGTCAGGCTTTCAGGTCTGCCTGGCTAGTATCAGGCTAGCGCCGCGAAGGGAGGGCCACGGTAAGCGCGCCAGTGGTGGTCTTTTGCCCCTCTTGGTTTTCCGTCCAGACTTCGCACTCGACGCAGTGCTCACCGTTGCGCTCGTATTTGGCCGTGACCTTACCTCGGCAGGTTAGCTGCTGGTTGGGATAGTCCATGCCTTGGTAACGCACGCTCAGCTTGCGCACCTTGCCTTCCTTACCAATCCAGTCGGTAACCATTTGAGTCAAGAAGGCGGTCTTCAACTTGCCGTGTACGATAACTCCCGGCAGACCGTTCTTGTGGGCAGCCTCCTGATCGTAGTGTATCTCGTAGTAATCACCCGAGCCTGCGGCCCATTGCACAAGTTGTCTCGTGGTCGGGTTCTTCACCAGTTGGGGCACCTCATTGCCTACTGCAACGTCTTCGTAGTAGATCTGACTTGCCATTTCTCCAAACCTCGCTGCGTCTAATAACGGATCGCCGTGGTGTAGGCCCTTGCCACTAGCGCCTGTCGTTGATTGTGCCAGGTGATTTCGCTGGTTACGATAACCATGGGGCCTAACCGTCCTCGCTTCTCCGTCATGTCGTGAAGACTTGCAGTGGCGGTAATCGTATCGCCCAGCCTTATAGGCCGGTAGAACTCCCACTCTCCGCCTCCATCCAGACGTCTCATGGGCTGGAGTGCAGGGATGTGCGCGTAGGGCAGATTGTAGCTTGTGGCCATTGATGAGCAGAGCAGGCTGGGCGGTGCGATTATACCGCCGTAGGGGCCTTTGCGCGCCTCAGCATCATCTGTCCAAAGCGGATTGATGTCTCCTACTGCCTGTGTGAACAGTCGGAGAAGTGTCTTGTCAACCTCGATTATTATGGGCTCGGTTTGGTAGCCAATCTCGCGCCGTATTTCGTCGGTCAAGATAGATTGCTGTGCCAAGGTCAACCTCCTCGTCGCAGTATCCAGAATCTACAGTAGAGACCGCAGCTATCGCCCCTTGAAAACCGGTGTGCGTTTCTCAATGAAAGCAGTAATGCCCTCTGTCGCGTCCTTGGTCAGGTTGTGCCTCAGACAGGCCCACACCTCCAAGTCCAATGCTGTATAGAGATCCGCCTGCATACCTCGGTCTACAAGGTCTTTTATCGTCCTGCTGGCCACTAGGCTCTTGCTGGCAAGGCGGGCTGCCATCTCGTTGATTGTCTCGTCGAGCTTGTCGGCGGGCACGGCCTTGTTGATCAGGCCGATTCTCTCTGCCTCTTTGCCCGAGATCCAATTTCCCAAGAAGAGAAGTTCCTTGGCCCTGCGTGTGCCGATGAGACGCGGCAACCTCTGAGATCCACTGCCGCCGCCGATCAGACCAAAGTTAGAGTGCTGGTCTCCCAGCCTGGCCTCCTCGTCGGCCACGGCGAGGTCGCAGACCATGCTCAGTTCGAGTCCACCGGCCAGCGCCAGTCCATGGATCTTTGCGATGGTGACTTTTGGATACGCCTCGAGATGGTTCAACGTCCCGTGCCACAGGCGCAGGTGTTGCTCCATGGCTACAGTATCCTTGGTGCTCTCGAGAACTCCCTTGAGATCGGCGCCTGCGCAGAATACCTTGCCCTTGCCCTCAAGGATCAGGACTTTCACATCGTCGTCGTTCTCAGTGTCAGTGAGAACCCTATCGATCTCGTGCAATGTTGGGATGTCGATAGCATTGCGCACGTCGGGCCGGTTGAGTATCAGCCGCCCTATACCGTCCTTCAGCTCGAAGAGTATCCGGTCGAACATTTTGTGTGCTCCTCTCTCTGACCAGACGTGTTTCACGTCTTGCTCATCGGACTCTAGGATTGGGATGCTTGACAAACGGGTGGACGGCCACCATAATACCACAGACCGAACGATGAGTTCAACCCATGAACGCCATCCACTGCAAGGGCTTTCTTATCTCGCCAAGATAGTGCCCGCAGCACTGCCGCTCGCCTGTCATTCCGGGATGCGAAGCGCCGAGGAATCTCCTCGCGTGTCCACGTTGACGGCGGAAGGATCCTTTGTACTTCGGCTCGGGACGATAACGCGATGAACTGGGCGGGCGACGATGGCTTCATCACGCGCATGTACGGGGAGGTACGCCGGTTCAACGTCGTCGGTGATATACAGTAGATCAAGGGCAAGGTTGTTGGCAAGCGTGTTCAGGATGGCGAGTATGTTGTCGACCTAGAGATCTGGGGTGAGAACCAGCGCCACGAGATCACGGCCCCCGGCAAAGCCACGATCGCTCTGCCGTCACGGGAGGCTAGCGCCTGGCCTGTTAAAGAGCGTCTAGCAAGATACTAGCATGTTCGCAACTTATTGCGCTGGCGTAAGGGCATCAACTACTGCATCGATCACCGAGGGAAACGCTACTTGACGTCGGAACGAGATGCGCCGACTGCCCCCCATTTGCGCATGCGCATCTTGGAACAGGCAGTCGGCGGTATGCTATCGGTTCTTCTTCAGAAAGCCTCCTAGCTCGTCACCCTCATTGCTATGCCTTCTTGCGTTCCTCAACTTCCGCCTTGCGGAGCGCCCAAAAGTCAGGCTTACGCTTCTCGAGGAAGGCTTTGCTCCCTTCCTTTCCCTCGGGGCTGTCAAACCAATCGGGATAGAGGTTGCTCGAAATAATGCCTGGCTGCGGCAACTGATCAATCTCCCAGTCAAAGCTGGCTTTCAGCACTTCGAGGCAGCCAGGACTGGCCTTGAGCAAATCCTCACACCAGCGATCGACCTCCTCATCGAGCTTGGCAAGCGGAACCACGCTGTTGACCAAACCCATCTCTAATGCTTCGGAAGCGGAGTAGCGGCGGCAAAGCATCCAAAGCTCACGTGCCTTCTTTGCGCCGACCACTCGGGTGAGATACTGCACGATGTAACCGTCTGCAGGGCTAGAAACGCGTGGCCCGTTCTGTCCAAAGATGGCATTGTCGGCGGCAATCGTGAAGTCGCAGCAGTAGGCAAGGTGATGCGAGCCGCCGATGCAGTATCCCTTCACCACAGCGATGACTGGCTTGCGGCTGATGCGCGGCAGGCGATTTGGGGGGTAACGCCAGAGGAACGCCTCGCGCAGACCCCACTGTTCCCACTCCACGTCGCCGCCAGTGCCAAAGTGCTCGCCCTCGCCAGTGAGCAGGAGTGCGCCAATCATCGGATCATGACTGGCATCGTAAACCGCACGGAACATCTCGCTCGTTGTTCTGTCCGTAAAGGCGTTGTACTGCTTCGGACGGTTGACCGCGATACGCGCGACTCCGCCTCCCAACTGCTCGTGAAACTTCTTGCTGTAGCAGATGTCGGTAAAGGTCAAACCTTCGCCGGTGACGTTCTCCCACGCCGTCCAAGTCATGATTACCTCCGCTAGTTTAAGTGAAGCGGCGCTCAGAGGCCGCCAATGATAGTCCGAGCCTCGCTCAGAATCCTGAGTCCCTTGGAGGCATCGATCTCCTCGACCCCGACCGGCAACCGACCCGAAAGGGCCAGCAACTCAGTCCAAACCGGATCGGCATACATCGGCACACCCTCCTCCTGAGCCCGCGCGAAGAGGCTGTGGAAGTCCAACTGACGAGCTTCGCCGCGCAGCATGATTGGCAGCCCCTGGCGCTTAGCACTGTCAGCAATTGTCAATCGGGCACCCTGATGACTCAACCCGCGCGGCCATACAAACGTGCCATCACCTAAGGCGGCCAGGGCTTCCGCCGTGAACATTACCGCCGGGTTCATTCCAGCTTTGCGCGCTTCCGTTGCCCATAACAAGTTGGCTGCTAACGAGGCGGCAGATGCCGTGCTGCAGATAAGTAACAAGTCCATGCGCATCTCCTTGCTTTGATGTGACACAGAAATAGGGCGGTTTGCAGACTACGAGCGCCACTTCTCTTCGAAACGTGCCTTCACTTCTGGGTTCACGACCGCTACCGGCCAGCTACCCTGCAGCACGCGTGCAATCTCCTCGGCAGGTCGACGTATCATTTCCGCCATGGCGGCTTCTGAGAACTGCGCCGAGTGTGGAGTAATCAAGACGTTGTCCATCTGAAACAGCGGGTTGTCGAGACTAGGGGGTTCGGGGTCGGTCACATCAAGGGCCGCACCCGCGATGAGTCCCTGAGAGAGTGCTGCGGCGAGTGCTTGCTCATCAATCAGCCCTCCACGGGCTGTATTAACGAGGTACGCTGTGGGTTTCATCATTTGGAATTCTTTGGGACCGAGCATATGCCGGTTTTCCGGTGTTAGCAGGGCATGAATCGATACAAAGTCTGACTGTGATAGGAGTTCGTTCAGGTCGACCAGCCGGACCCCAAGCTTATCGGCGGCACCCGGCTCAATGTATGGATCGCAGGCAATTGTGTTCAATCCGAAGCCTTGCGCCTTGGGCACGAGCGCCCGGGCAATCTTGCCGAGACCGATTATTCCCAACGTCTGTCCTCGCAGCCTGGAAACGGGGCCGATCATAGTTCGCCATTTCACAATACCCCAATTCCCGGCTTTGGTGATCCTATCGCATAGAAACAGCCGCCTGTTCATGGCAAGGATCATAGCCATGACATGATCGGAGACCTCTTCCGTACAGTAGTCGGGTATGTTGGTGACTATG
This sequence comes from Chloroflexota bacterium, assembly GCA_004297765.1. Classification (GTDB taxonomy): domain Bacteria; phylum Chloroflexota; class Dehalococcoidia; order FW602-bin16; family FW602-bin16; genus FW602-bin16. The sequence continues at coordinate 19,875 of SCTZ01000178.1, forward strand.
ATTCCAAGGTCTGTAGCTGCCCTGACATCGACGCCTTGATAGCCCGTTCCTTCCACGGCAATTATCTTACACTGGGACATGCTCTCCATGACCCTGCGCGTGAATGGCTCGAAGCCGCAGATCACGGCGTCGGCGTCGCTCGCCAAAGCGGCGACCTCATCCTCATTGTTGCACTGTCGCTTGATAAACTGTACCTCAAACTCTTCCAGAGGACGCTTGTCGAGCAGCCACTCTGGAAGATCAATAGTTATGGCCACCTTGATGCCCATGCCTTATCCTCCTGCGAAAGGTCGATTCAATTTCCCGTCAGGTAACAATCCCTAGTCTGTTGACCCAGCAGCCTCATCAAGCAGTAATATCGGGTGAGTTGCTATGCAGCCGCTGAGGGCTTCGAGCCTGAGCTTGCAGGTACCACAATCAGTGACGATACGTTCAGCGGCCACCCGCTGTAGCTCATTCTCAAGCCTGCTGGAAATCCTCCTCGACCGTTGGAAATTGGACTTCTCCCAGCCATACGCGCCGGATTGCCCGCAGCACACTCTGCTGACATAGTTCACGCTGAGGCCCGGTATCAGCTTCAGCAGGTCAAGGCTGACGTCTCCTAGCTGCTGGGCCCTCAGGTGGCACGGTTCGAGGTAGAAGATTGTCTGAGGCATGGCATGGCGGCTGAGGTCAAGCTTTCCCCTGTTGTGCAACATCAACAGGTATTCGGTCAGGTGGTAGGTGTTCCGAGAGACGAGCCTGGTCAGCTCATTGTCCCGCAGCATTGGGTAGTCACGCTTCAAAAATAGGCTACAGCTCGAGCAGGGTGACGCCACCACGTAGCCGTCAGCGACAAGCTTTCCCAGCACCCCTGCGTTAGACTCGATGTTCTTGTACGCCCCATTGAAGTTGTCCTTGGCCATCATCGGCAGGCCACAGCAGACCTGTTCTGGTACGACCACCTCCACGTCGTTTCGGCGCAACACCCTGACCGCGGCCTCGCTCACATCCGGGTCGTAGTAGTTATTGAAGCAGCCGGTGTACAAGGCAACCTTCTTGTTGCTAACCATGTCATCAGGCATCTTCTACACCCGTTTCCTGAACGGTTGTTTTTGGAACACAGGCAGCGTGACCCGCCGGTCGATGCCGGCCAAGAGCTCCATGAGTATGCGGAACAGAGTAAAGCGTGTCATCCAGTTGCTCACGGGGGCAAATCTCGTTCCCATGATAGCCAGTGCCTCGGGTTTCCCCAGCAGCCTGTACTTGAGCGACCGCCTGCCCTGGTGGTACATCTTGGCCTGCCACATCATTGATGGGAGGTCGATCTCCAGCGGGCACTCCAGGCGGCAGGCTTCACAGTGCAGACAGGTATCCATGGAGTTGCTCTTCCTATTGAGGAAGCGGTGAAGGTAGGTCTTTGGAGTCCACGCATAGTCAACGTCAAAGGAGAAGCGAATTGGGCAGTGCAAGTTGCAGGCGCGACAGTCGATGCATAGCAGCAGATCTCTGAACTTGCCGTCCAGCAGCTTCCTCCGTCTGTTGTCAAGGATGATCAAGTGAAGCTCACGCACCACGTCAGGCGAGAGCGGGGCTAGTTCGCCTGCGTCTTGAGGCTTGCCCGCCCGCGGCTGCATGCCCAGGAGCAAGTTCTCCAGCCCGAACAGTCCCATGCAACGGGTCTGGAAGGCGGCGTCATCACGGTCTCTGACTATCTTGTCCAGGCCGACGACGAGGAACACCTTCTTTGCCTGTCTAAGGTCGCGGTAGATGTTGGAGAAATGTTGAAGGAAGAACACCGTGCCGTCAGTTGCCGATACGGCGTTCACTCCGAGTACGGCCAGGTAGTCCCTGGTCTGGTGCTCATCAGGGGCAGGGTCGTCAAGCCCGCTCAATCTCCGGGCGACCTCTATGTTGGCGGTGAGCCCCCACCCCTGAAGACGGGGCAGGTCCCAGTAGTCCTCAATGTGGCTCTCGCCGGACTCGAACTCGCAAACGTACGAGTTGACGACACTGAAGCCTTTCGTCAACAATCCAGGCTTAAGCTCCTGAGCGACTGTGCTAGAGTTATTGGTGGAGACAACCTTCATTCCCTCCGCCGCTCGGGCTATATAGCTTATCGCCTCGGCTCCGTCGCCAGCCTCTTTTACCTTTACTGCGGGGTAGTTACGCTCCAGCGCCGCCCGTAACTGCTCGACGAGAACGTCTAGGTTCTCGCGGGTATGCTGGCGCACCCCCATCAATCGCTGCCTGGCCTCGGCGATGTCTATAGTCTCGGCGGCAGAAGCATTCCCCTGCCCCACTTGGGACAGCATACGAGCAGCAGAACGCTGCCGTTCTCTTCCGCCGGGCTCAACTATCCAGATAGGCAGGCCGCTATCTTCCATGTGACAACCCCCATCTGCTCACTATCCCCTCGAAGACGAGACACGCGCAACCAATATCGCGTCGGTAGATCCGAACGAGGTATCCTTCGAATGTGTAGGATACGCAATGCCTATTGCGGAGCGCCCCTTTACGGTTTGATGGCACGCCGGTCCGAAGACCGCAAGTCACGGTCTTCGGACCTATCGTGCACCCACCACTGCTTTATCAAGCGTCTCACAGGACGTTCGATTGTTCTACTACCAACGGGGGAGGATTCTCTAATGACCAACTTTGCCTACTGACGCCTCACCGCCTAAGGTTCGGCTGTCACTGCTTCTTCCTTGTAGAAGCCTTCCGCGCCTAGTACATCGGCTACATCATGAAGGCCCAGTTCCTCAAGGGCCGCTCGCTTAGGAACAGCGTTTGAATTCAACCCTCTCAGCTTGTAGTATTGGTCTACCTCCTTGTCAAACTCAGCCTTGTTGGTCACTATCTCTCCAAAACCCTCCCAGTACTTTGGCTCCAGCCACTTAGCTGGAAGCACGTCATAATCTCTGCCTATCTTCTGCCTAGATAGCATGGCATTTTGAACTTGAGCCAGCCGTGCCCCCGACCTGTATAGATCCTGCCAACTGAAATCTAGCCCCGTAGCGGCCGAAAGGAAGCTAGCCATGTCGTGAATGCTGAAGTGCTGCCACTCCCAGGGCGTCGTTCGCCTGCAAACGCCTATACTATCGGATACCATGAAGAGGTTGTCGTAGAATACCATTGCAACGCTTTTGCCCTTGAACGTCGATAGGTCCATCACCTTGTTCTGGATCAACTCATCCACAAGCTCTGGTTCCATATCAAGACGCAGCAATTCTTCCCGGTCTATCGGCGCTCCTGTGAAGGCAAAGTCAACGCTCATTACATCGATCAGCCTGGTTTTCAACGACAGAGAGAACATGGCTCCTGTCATTCCTCTCGCGTCATACCAGATTGGGACACCTTTCTTGGTGTATCTTATGTACTTCCTCTTTATCTCCTCGAGTGATGCCTTGCCTGAGGCAGCGTATTCCGCTATGGCCTCATGGCCATCTGCTATCAATGTTCCGATCCCCTGACGCTGGACGGTCATCTCCAGTAGCTTGATTATGAGGTCGACATTTCCCCATTCCAAGATTAGCCCGCCAGTATCCTTCTCGCTAAGTAGTCCATCTTGGAACATATGTATGAGCGCCGCTATGTTCGCGGCCGTTCCCCCGGCATCGAGCCCAAGATCAGTTGCCAGATAACTCAAATAGAGCCCTGCATCAGCCCGGTCAATACCGAGGAACTCAGTCCACGGTCCAATAGTACCTGCTTCGGCGGAGTCGCTAGCCGCACCAGCGAACGGACCATCTTTGATGCGCCAGTAGTGACCGCAATGGGTATGGCAGGCATGGCAAGCTCTCGACTTCACGCCATAGTTTTCTAGAAAGTTCTTCGCGCTAAGATCTGTCCTCGAAATGGATGCCGTGTCCCCCTGATTATTGTGCGCAAACGAGCCCACAAGCTCTAGCAGCCACTTCGACCCTTCAGTTGACCACTTCGCCTGGTACAAAGGATCGGACGTGTTCCTTTTGTAGATTCCTTCGTACAACTTGAAGAACTCAGCAGGCTTGGCTACCTGTACGCCTTTTGTGCCCCTGACGGCAATCGCCTTAAGATTCTTTGCTCCCCACACACCTCCTGAAGCACTATTCCCAGGAGCTCTTGAACAACCGGCAAAGGGCATCGACGTGACGGCCCTGCTTTCACCCGCTGGTCCTATGATAAGGGTTTGAACGTCGGGATCTCCGAGCTCCGCCCGGATTAAACTATCTGCCTCCTCTATCCTCTTGCCGGCCAGATGCTTTGCGTCCCTTATCTCTACATGGTCGTTATTGATATACAGGTAAACAAGGCTGTCGGATTGGCCCTTTATGACGATACTGTCATAGCCGGCGTACTTGGTTTCGGCCGCGAAATGCCCACCGCAATTTCCATCGCTCATGAAATGCTGGCGTGGGCTCAATGCAACGCTTACCGTCAACCTGCCGGATGAAGGCGTAAAGGTCCCGGCGAGAGCCCCAGGAGAAACGCAGATGATGTTAGCAGGGTCAAACGGGTTTGTGATACTTGGGTCAAATTCATCGAAGATGATCTTGTTGTTGAAACCCCTGCCGCCGAGAAAGTTTTTGGCAAACTCACGACTAAGAGGCTGTTTAGTAATCTCACCTTTCGTCAAGTCAACGCGCAGTATGGTGCCTGCCCATCCGAACATATCTACCTCCCTCTTGTTGGCCGCACTTTTTGCGCGGCTGTCAAATGGTGCTGGAAGGACCCATCAGCGTTCTGACAGAGCCTCTGCCATTCTCTGTGACGCCACTATCCTACGCTGGAATCTTCCACTATCCTCGCCAACGTACTGAATAGCTTTGGTCTGGCAGAACTTGACGCATTGAGGATCGCCTTCGCACAGGTCGCACTTCATCATTCGTCGACTATTGGTTTCACGGAAGATCATCCCAAATGGGCACGACATCTCGCACATGCGACAGCCTATGCACGCATTATCGTTAATTACCATCGCTCCAGTCGCAGCTTGCCTTGTTATAGCCTTAACTGGACATACTGCTTCGCAGGCAGGCCTAGCGCATTGCATGCAGACCATCGGAATGTCCACTCCTTCGCCATAGGAGTGGTACACATATATACGGGAAAGCGCGGGATTGGCGGATTGCGTGTGATGAAGCGAGCAGGCCAGTGTACATGTTTTGCAACCCGTACACTTCTGATAGTCAATTACTAGCTGCACAATACTCTCCCTACTAGCCCAGAAAGGGCTTAATCGCTTGGTCTTGTATGCTGTCACCTTGCTGGATCAGACAGTGGAGACCCTGTTCAGGAACTGCAACGCGAGATGCTCAGGTAACTAACAACCCTTCACTTAGAAGGAGCATTAGGGGGCCTTTGAACACACTCCAGCGCCTGCGGCTTGCACCGTATTAGTTAGGCGAGTACAGGCACTCTGAAACCGAATGCAGCCGCCCTTCGCAATAAGACAGTCTAGCTCTCTAAGGTTTTCACGGTATAGGAAATGATTTGGCACGGCGCACTCATCGTTCGTGGTAGAAGGTAGAATGGCACCCCCTCTCCATCACCATGATCGCCTCGCAGGCTTGCCCACCTATTCCGCTCACCTCACAGAGTCACCGGTTTACATTGCGAAATGGCTGGCAATTGGTGATCAGTCGGTCCGCTCCGCTCACCCGCGTCCTCGGTAGCGAATGACCCGTCAGTCTCGCTTGCATCCCCTTGAGTTTGCACCATAAGATCGAAAGCGTACCCATCCTTGGTTCGCAATTCTCAGCGGCGCGCCAATTACACTCCCGTCCCGACGCCCCCCGGCATGCGCGAGCCGAGCTGGGCCACCGCGGCCACGATGTCATCCAGCTTGGAGCCAGGGTGAAAGATGCCGGCCACCCCGGCCTCCTTCAGCAT